>JBDKTH010001312.1:0-17374 GCA_039680305.1 Thermoguttaceae bacterium
TTGAACGATGGGAGCTAACGATGAACCTGCGGCAAACATGGTGGCTGTTCGGCTGGATATTCTTCGGGCTTCTCGGGACGGCGCACGGCGCCGAAACGATCGAATGGAACTTTGACCATCCCCGGGAGTTGACCAACAAAGTCAACCTCGAACCGGGACAAGTCGTCCACGGCCGCGTGGCCGGGGAAACGGCCTGGGACCCGTACGTTTCGCTGCATGTCCCCGTCGAAGGAATCGACGCCGCAAAGTTCACCTGGTTGACCGTGCGTCTCTACTCGTCGGAGAAGGCCGACCTGTTGGACGTCTACTACCAAAGCCCGGACAAACGGTGGTGCCTGGGCGGAAAGCTCCCGTGGCCAAAGGCTGGGCCACCTATCGAATGGACCTTACCAAGAACCGCTGGCGTGAGACCGCCACCGGCGACAGCTCCAAGCAATGGGGCGGACCGAGCAAGCGGGTCGGCTCGCTGCGCATCGACCCGGGTAACCAGGCCGGCCGCTGGGTGGCCATCGACTACGTCAAACTTGAGACCGCCGAGTCGGGGCTGGCCGAAGGGGTCACCGTGGAGCCCCAAGGCTCGGCCAAACTGGTCGGGATTGACGTCCCAAGCAGCATCGAAGCCGGCCGACGGATCGCCGTCAGCGCGGAGTTCGAAACCCGCGTGCCCGAGGGACTGACCACGGGCACCGCTTGGATCCGGCTCTGCCGTGGGAGCACGATCCTGCGCATGGTGGAGCAGCCGGTCACATTTTCGGCCAACCGCCTCAAGCTTCAGGCCAAACTGCCGGTCTCCGCCTACTGGTACCCGGGCCCGGCCACGGTGGAGTTCGGCTGCTACGAGTTGGACGCGGCACCGGACAGTGCCGCCTCCCAGCGAGCACTCCAGATCACCAACAACCGCGTGGGCAAGGTCAAACCGCCCGTGGTGAAACTGCGCCCGGTGGGCGGCGATCCGGCGATCGTTGTCGACGGCAAGCCGACTGCCGGCTACGTGTCGGTCATGCACGGCGGCCTGCACCTCGACTACCACCGGGAAACCGCCCAGGCGGGAATCCATCTCTATGCCGACTGGTTTGGAGCCTCCACCTCCAGCGACATGGGGCACGTCGCCCCGGATCGCTACGACTATGCCGAGTATGACCGTTATTTTGCCGCGATTCTCGACGTCGATCCGGAAGCGTACTTCATTCCGCACATCGGCGTGACCGGGCCGCTCTGGTGGCAGAAGGCCCATCCGGAAGAGATGTGCCAGTTTGAAGACGGCAAAAAAGGCCCCACGTCGTTCGCCTCCGAGCGGTGGCGGCGCGACATGGGCGAGGATCTGCGCCGGTTGATCGCCTATCTGCGCCAGTCGCCCTATGCCGATCGGATCCTCGGCTACATGTTCTACAACGGCTACACGGCCGAATGGCAGATGTGGGGCACCTGGAAGGAGTCGCGCTGCGACTACAGCGAGCCGGCCCAGCGAGCGTTCCGCGCGTTTCTGACCAAACGCTACGGGACCGACGAGCGGCTCCGCGCGGCCTGGGGCAATCCGAACGTCACGCTGGCCGCGGCCCCGATGCCCGAGTGGGCCAAGCGACGGCCGGGCGGCCCGCAGGTGCTGCGCGACCCGAAGACGGAACGTCAGGCGGTCGACTTCTATGAGTTCATCAGCAACATGGACGCCGACGCCGTGCTGGACATTGCCCGGATCGTGCGCGAGGCCACGCACGGCGAATCGCTGGTCGGCACCTACTATGGCTATCTGACCGCGCACGGGATCAATCAGCAGGACTCGGGCCACCTGGCGGCCCGTCGGGTATTCGACTCGCCCGACATCGACTTCCTCATGAGCCCGCCCAACTACTGGTATCGCAAGCCGGGCGAGGCCTGCACGTTCATGTCGGCCACCGACTCCTTCCGCCTGCGTGGCAAGCTCTGGCTCGACGAGTCGGACCACCGCACCCACCTGACCGATCCCGGGGCCGGCTATGGCCGGGCCAACACCCTGGACGAGACGCTCAGCGTCTTCTGGAGGGAGTTCGCCGAGGTGCTCACCAAGCGGGCGGCCGTCAGTTGGTTCGACATGTCGGGCGGCTGGTTCTCCCATCCCCGCGTGCTGGCCGACATGGGCCGCGGCCTCCAGATCATGCGCGAAAGCCTCCCGCGGCGCAAGCCGTTCAGTCCGCAGATCGGCGTATTTGTCGATCCGCAGAGTTTTTTCTGGATGCGCCCGACGATGGCCAACGCGGCCTTGGATCTCCACCAGCTGGTGACCATGCCGCAGTCAGGAGCGCCGTGGGATTTCTGCTTGCTGGACGACATCGCCGATCCGCGCCTGCCCGACTACAAGCTCTACGTGTTCCTCAACGCCTTCTACCTCGAACCGGCCCGGCGCGAGGCGATTCAAGCCAAGCTCAAACGCAACGGGGCCACGGCCCTGTTCGTCTATGCCCCCGGCTATCTGGGGCCGGACGGCGAGTCGCTCGACGCGATGCGGGCGCTCACTGGAATCACGATCGCCAAGGACGACCGCGAGGGCAAGCCGCAAATCCTGCTCGATGCGGCCGATCCGCTCGCGCGGGGCCTGCCGGCCGACAAACCGCTCGGTTTCCCCCGGCTCACCGTAGCCCCGATCTTCTATGCCGACGATCCCGGCGCCCGCGTCGTTGGCCGAATGGTCGACAACAAGCGTCCCGGGCTGGTCGTCAAGAAAATGGACGGCTGGACGAGCGTGTACTCGGGGGCCATGCAACTGCCGCAGGGCCTGATGCGCAATCTGGCCCGCGAGGCGGGCGTGCACATCTGGCTGGCGACCGACGACGCCCTCTACACCGACGGCCAGTATGTGGGCGTCCACGCGGCCACCGAAGGCACGAAGACGCTGACCCTTCCCGGCCGCTTCAGAGTCGTCAACGCGATCACCGGCCAGCCGGTCCCCAGCGACGGCCAGACCGTCCCGGTGCCGATGAAGCGGGCGGAGACGGTGCTGTTGCGACTGGAACCCGCGAAGTAGCCCGCGACCGTTTAGCCCCGGCACTCGTGCCGGGAGCCATGGCCAACGCGTCTTCACTCCCCCTGGCACAAGTGCCGGGGCTAAACAACGGACACGCGATTGCCGATCGGCTGAACCATCGACGGCCGCTAACCGTTCTGCTGGCCGAATGCCCGGGCGACGACCGCTCGGGTTTTCTCCAGGCCGGTGCGAGCGGTTGTCAGCGGGTCTTGCTTCCAGTAGTTCTTGTTGAACAACTCCAACGACAGCGCCCCGCGGAAGCCCGTCTTGACCAGGTCGCGGAGGATCTGGCCGAGCGGGGCGACGCCGTCGCCGGGGAAGACGCGCTCGCCGTCGGTGATCTTGTCGCGTGGCGGATCGGCCGGGTAGTCGTTGATGTGGAATACGTGCATCGCCGCGCCGTTGAGGAGCCGGAGGCCCTCGAACCCGCTGCCGCCTTTGTAGAGATGAAAGGCGTCCAGCAGCAGGCAGGCGTCGGGGTGATTGGCCTGAGCGGCAACGAAGATCCCCTCGCTCATTCGGCCAAGGGTCTTGGCGCCGCCCCAGATCTCCAGTTGCGGGATCACGCCCATCTGCCGGCCCAATTCGAGGACGACCCGGTAGCGGTCAGCGATCTTGACCAGATCCATGCCTGGGGTGCGATAGATCCCGGCCGGGGGCGCGGCGATCCGCGTGCCGCCGATCTGGGCGATGAGGTCCATTTCCCGCTTGAACCCTTCCAGCCCCTTGGCCCGGGCCGCGTCGTCATCGACGGCCCAGACGGGAAAGCCGATGGCGCTTTCGACGGTCAGCCCGAGGTCGGCGATCCGCCGGCGCAACTCGGCCAGCGAGCGGCCGCCGTCGGCATAGGCTCGCAGCCCGTCGATCCAGGGCTCGATCCCCGCATAGCCGGCCTTGGCGACGACCTCCACCTCTTCCACGATTCCCAGCTTGAAGCCGCGGATCGTGGCCGTGTTCAGGCAGTAGCGGAAAGGCTCCTTGGCTGCGACTGGCGCGTTCTGGGCAGCGGCCACCGTGCTCCAGGCAACAATCCCTGCGCAGGCCCCGGTTCGGGTCAGCATCTGGCGACGGGTCAATCTCTCCGACATCATCGTTCCTCGGTCCATACGGTTCCCAATCGTTCGATCGTAGTTGGACCGCCGGGCTAGGTCAATTGGCCGCCGGAACTGGGTGCGGTGATGGTTTGTGGCACAGGGTGGCATGCCGACACGGCCCGGCTCGGAGGATGCAAAACACGGCGGCGGTATGGTAGACTAAGCTCCGGCCTGAGCCGCACGAGAGCCCCCCATCGACGCCCCACCGGAGTACGGACAACCATGTTGCTGCGACGACTTCCGCACATCGGCTGCCTGTTTGCGTTCCTTGTCGTAGGCGTGACCAGTCGTGTCGCTGCCGAGCCACCGGCCGCAAGCGAGGAATGGCCCCAGTTTCACGGGCCGCGGCGGGATAACCGCTCCACGGAAACCGGGTTGCTCCAGCGCTGGCCCGAGGGCGGCCCCACGCTCCTGTGGCAGGCCAGCGGCCTGGGCGAGGGCTGGGCGACCGTGGCGATCAGCGGGGGGAAGATCTACACGGCCGGCAACATCGACGCGGATACCGTGATCACGGCGATGGACCTCACCGGCAAGCGTCTCTGGCAAGCCAAGAACGGGCCGGCTTACGACCGCCAGTTTCCCGGAGCCCGCAGCACGCCAACCGTCGCCGCCGGCAAGCTCTACCATCTCAATGGCGATGGCGACGTGATCTGCCTCGACGCCCCGACGGGCCGCCGCCTCTGGCAACTGAGCATGGCCAAGGAGTTCCAGGGCCGGAACCCGCAATGGGGGCTGGCCGAATCGTTGCTGGTCGACGGCCCGCGGGTGATCTGCTGCCCGGGCGGCCCCGAGGTGGGCATGGTTGCCCTCGACAAGGACACCGGCAAGACGGTCTGGACCTGCACTGGAATCGGCGACAAGCCGGCCTACGCCTCGCCAATCCTCGTCGAGTATGGCGGTTTGCGGCAGATTGTGACGATGACCGCCGCCTCGGTCGTGGGCGTGGCCGCCGACACGGGCAAGCTTCTCTGGAAGTACGACCACCCGGCGTCCTACGACGTGAATGTCTCCACGCTCATCTCCCAGGACGGCCAGTTGGCCTTCTGCGGCACCTGGGGTCGGGGGACGACGAAGCTCAAGCTCCACGTCGCCGGCGATCGTTGTACAGTGGAGCGACTCTGGCACACCAAGGAACTCGACAACGAGCACGGCGGCGTGGTGCTGGTCGACGGGTATCTCTACGGCCTGGCCGACGGCAACCACCGCAACCGTCACTGGGCCTGCCTCGCCTGGGACACGGGCGAGACGCAGTATGCCACCAAGGGGCTGGAAGGGCCGCGGTCGGCCACCCTGACCTATGCCGAGGGGATGCTCTACCTCGTCAACGAACGGGGCACCGTGGCCCTGCTGCCGGCCCGGCCGGACGGTTTTGAGCTCGTCAGCCAGTTCAAGCTTCCCAAGCAAGGCGACGGGCCGACCTGGGCCCATCCGGTCGTCTGCGGCGGCCGGCTCTACATTCGCCACGGGCAGTATCTTTACGCCTACGACGTGCGACGGTCGGCGGAAGCAAAGTGAAAACGAAAAAGGGACAGCAGCCCCAAGCGGCTGCTGCCCCGCAGGCAAGTGCCAGGGCTTACATCAGGCAGCGTCGCCGAACACTCGGCGGACGATCGGGCGCAGGTCGCCCAGCCGCACGCAGCCGTCGGCATGGCCGGACAGGATCGAGCGCTCCTGTTCGGTCAGCGTGAGACGCTGGTTGTAGGTGTGGAGTTGCTGTTCGGCCTGATCGAGCCGCTGCTGCAACTGGCTCACCTGGTCGGTTGCACTTCGCAATTCGCCACGCAGTCTTTCCATCTCGTCCATCGCATTCCTCCCTGCAACAGAGCCCTCCGTAGATTCCGCTCTACGGTCTGGAGTCCCTGGCTCTGTTGTGCACTTGCAAAATAGAACAACTCCCGACAATCGACAAGGTCAAATGCGAAGAGATTTTGCGATAGCACCCGGTCTCCTGCGATGTCGGGAGCCCCAGATCCCCGGCTGTGCCTAAGGTTTCCCTAGCCAAACTTGTAGTGCGTCCTCTTGACATAAAATGCCGTCATGCTATCAATGTCCGTCCAATGGAGCGCTGCGGAGCAAACACGAGCCTCGCGAGGAGGCGAAGGCGGTGTGGCTCCTCGGCATCCGGTCGGTGCTAACCTCTTTCGACCGGAGGCCCTCGCTCCGCGTGACGTGTTTCTGCTGCTCGACGACCCTGCCAGCTGGTTAGCCGGTAACGACCGACGCGGTGTAGGGCGTCGTTCGAGCTGTCACCCCTGAGGAATCCAAGATTATGGCGATCATTGAGTCCGACGAGGCGCCGTCGCTGATCAGTTCGGAGGAGGAGCCTCCAGGTTCGCGAATCGAGATTGTGTATTCCACGCCCTCGTCGCCCCCGACCTGTGCCACCGAAGAATTAGCCCCTCGGCCACTCGCCTCTTCCGCCGGCCCGTCTCTTCGCCGGCCCCGCAGCAGCCCGCAAACCCGTGCGTTCCGCAAGGCGTTCTATCCCGATATTGCCGATGCGATTTGGAACGATTGGCGGTGGCAACTGCAACACCGGATCCGTCGGTTGGAAGACCTGGAACGGATGCTCGCCCTGTCGGAAGAGGAACGCGGAGCGATCGTGCAGAGCGACGCGATGCTTCCGATCGGGATTACCCCCTACTACATGAGTCTCCTCCGCGCCGACCGGCCGGACGATCCCCTGCGGCGAACCGTGATTCCCACGGTCCACGAATTCGGGCGGACCGCTGGCGAGGCCGACGATCCCCTGGGGGAGGATGGTCACAGCCCGGTGCCCGGCTTGGTGCACCGCTACCCCGACCGGGTGTTGTTGATGGTGGTCGGCTTCTGTGCAAGCTACTGCCGCTATTGCACCCGCTCGCGTCTGGTCGGCCACGGCCAGATCACGCCCAGCGAGGAGCGGCTGGAAAAGGCCTTTGAGTACATCCGCCAGACCCCGGCGGTTCGCGACGTCGTGGTTTCCGGGGGCGATCCCCTGACGATGACCGAAGAGCGGCTGGACTGGATCCTCAGCCAACTGCGGGCGATCCCACACGTCGAGATCATCCGCATCGGGACCAAGGTGCCGGCCGTGCTGCCGCAGCGGATCACGCCCCGGCTCTGCCAGGTCTTGCGCAAGTACCATCCGCTGTTCATGAGTCTCCACTTCACCCACCCGAACGAGTGCACCCCGGAAACGGCCGCCGCCTGTGGACGTCTGGCCGATGCGGGGCTCCCCTTGGGCTCACAGACCGTGCTGCTCAAAGGGATCAACGACAGCGTGGTGACGATGACCGAATTGGTCCACCGGCTGCTGAAGATGCGGGTTCGCCCGTATTACCTCTACCAGTGCGACCCGATCTCCGGCTCGGCCCACTTCCGCACTCCGGTGGCCAAGGGATTGGAGATCATCGAGGGACTCCGCGGCCACACCTCGGGCTACGGCATCCCGACCTTTGTGATCGACTCCCCCGGTGGTGGCGGCAAGGTGCCGCTCCAGCCGGCCTATCTCGCCGGCCGGGAAGGCGACGAGATCCTATTGCGCAATTACGAAAAAAAGATCTATCGCTACCCCGACCCCGCGGAGTAAGTTGCGAAGGTCGAGGACCAGTGACACGACCATGACGAAGCACGAAATCCGAAGCCGAAGGCTTCCGTTCGTGCTTCGTCAGTTTGCAGGCGCGGTCGTGGGCGAGCCCCCCGCGAAGACGCAAGCGGCTCGTCCGGGCGTCCATCCGATACGAGCCGTTGCTTGCCAACCGCAACTCCCCCAAACCGCCCGGTCCTCCTTCGTCCTTGAGTTCCTCGCCACGGCTGAGCCGGACTACCTGGATCAAGATGACGACCCGACTTGGACTCCGTTTGTCTTCCGCTTGGAGAAGGATTCATGCTGATTGGTTTGACTTACGACCTGCGTGCCGAGTACCTGGCCGCCGGCTATAGCGAGGAAGAGACGGCCGAGTTCGACCGGCCCGAGACGGTCGATGCGATCGCTAGCGCCCTGCGTGAACTGGGGCACAAGACCGACCGCATCGGGCACGCCCGGCAGTTGGTCGAACGACTGGCCCGGGGCGACCGCTGGGACCTGGTGGTCAACATTGCCGAAGGGCTGTTTGGAATCGCCCGGGAGGCCCAGGTGCCGGCAATTCTCGACGTCTACCAGATCCCCTACACCTTCTCCGACCCGCTGCTCATGGCCCTGGCGTTGGACAAGGGGCTCTGCAAGGTGGTGGCCCGGCACGGCGGCGTGCCCACGCCCGACTTTGCCATCGTGCGTCAGCCAGCCGATGCCGACTGGATCAGCCTGCCGTTTCCGCTGTTTGCCAAGCCGCTGGCCGAAGGCACGGGCAAGGGGATCACGCCGGCCTCCAAGGTCAAGGACCAGGAGTCGCTGGGCCGCGTCTGCCGGGAACTGCTGGAGCGGTTCCGCCAGCCGGTGCTGGTCGAACAGTTTCTGCCCGGCCGGGAGTTTACCGTGGGCATCACGGGCACCGGCGCCGAGGCCGCGGTCGTCGGCACCCTGGAGATCGTGCTGCTCGCCGGGGCGGAAGCGGAGGTTTACTCCTACGTGAACAAGGAGCGCTGCGAGGAGTTGGTCGAGTACCGCCTGGTCCGGCCCAAAGACGATCCCGAGGCTCGCCGGGCGGAAGAAATCGCCCTGCAGGCCTGGCGCGTCCTGGGGTGCCGCGACGCCGGACGGATCGACCTCCGCTCCGACGCCGCCGGGCAGCCGCAATTCCTCGAAGTCAACCCGCTGGCCGGGCTCCATCCGTCGCATTCCGACCTGCCGATGATTTGCACCGCCGTAGGCCTGTCCTACGTGGAGTTGATCGACCGGATCGTGCGATCGGCCGCCCAACGCATTCCCCAAACCCGGCCGACCAAGGTTGGCTGATCGGAGACCCGCTGTGCGCGTGGCGATCCTCCATAACGCTGTCTCGCCCCACGAGACCGAGGCCGACCAGGACGTTTTGGAACAGGTCCGGGCCGTGTCCGAGGCCCTTCGAGACCTGGGCCACGAGCCGACCAGCATGGCCTCGACGCTCGACCTCGACTCGCTCCGCAGCCAACTCCTCCAGCATCGGCCGGACGTGGTCTTCAACCTCGTCGAGTCGCTGGGCGGCTCCGACTGGCTGATCCACGTCGTCCCCGGACTCTTGGACGTCCTCCGGCTGCCCTACACCGGCTCGCCGACCGAGGCGATTTTCCTGTCGACCCAGAAGCTCCTGGCCAAAGGGCGGCTCCATCAGGCCGGCCTCCCCACGCCCGCCTGGGCCGCGGCCGGGTGGCTGGGGCCAAACGGAGCCGGCTCGCCACGCACGGGCCCCTGGATCGTCAAGACGGTCTGCGAGCACGCCTCGTTTGCCATCGACGACGATTCGATTCTCCGCCAGACCCCGGCCGACTGGAACGCCTGGCTGGCCGAGCGTCAGCAGAAGCTTGGCCGGCCCTGCTTTGCCGAGCAGTTTATCGACGGGCGCGAGTTCAACCTCTCGGTCCTCGACTCGGACGACGGCCCCCAGGTCCTGCCCCCGGCCGAGATCGACTTTGGCCGCTTCCCGGCCGACAAGCCGCGGATCGTCGGTTATCGGGCCAAGTGGATCGCCGACTCGCCCGAGTATCAGGACACGCCCCGGCGGTTCGACTTCGCAGCGTCGGACCAGCCGCTTTTGGACCGTTTGTGCGAGCTGACCCGGGCCTGCTGGCATCTGTTTGGGCTGCGAGGCTACGCCCGGGTTGATTTCCGGGTGGACGGCCGCGGCCAGCCTTGGATTCTGGAGATCAACGCCAACCCCTGCCTTTCGCCCGACGCCGGCTTTGCCGCCGCCGCCGCGCGTGCCGGCCTCCGTTTCCCGGAGGCCGTTCAACGCATTCTGGACACCGCCCGATGAGCACCCCGCCGATCACGTTCCGCTACGACGTCGCCCCGGCCGACCGCCAGGTTGTGCGTGATATTGTCGCCTCGACCAACTTCTTCAATCCGGCGGAAGTCGACATCGCCGTGGAACTGGTCGACGAGCGTCTGGCCAAGGGCCTGGCCAGCGGCTACCACTTCGTGTTTGCCGACTGCGACGGCCGCACGCCCGGCTACGTTTCTTACGGTCCGATCTCCGGGACGCAGTCGAGCTACGACCTCTACTGGATCGCCGTTCACCGCGACGATCAAAACCGGGGCCTCGGCGCGGTGCTTCTTGCCCATTCCGAAGAGTGCATGCGTCGCGAAGGCGGCCACCGGATCTATGTGGAAACCTCCAGCCGCGATCAATACATCCCCACCCGCCGTTTCTACGAACGCCACGGCTATCGCCGCGAAGCCGTGATCGAGGATTTCTACGCCCCCGGCGACAGCAAGGTGATCTACGTGAAGACGGTGTAGCGACACGCAGAGCCTGTTTGCAAACAACCCCATCAGAGCCGCCCCCCTGCTGCACCCGCCAGATCGCTGCGGTAGAATCTGGTTTTGGGGGAATGCCCCCCTGTTTCTGCTAAATTGGACAACGGTGTGACGATGGACAAACCGCTTCGGCTCGAGTATGCATGCACCCCTGAAGAGATCAAGGAGGCAGAGGGACTCCTCATCCGCCAGAACGACGGCCGTGGCTCTCAGTGGCTCGCTCTGATCCTGATGCTCCTGTTCCTGGCGGGCGTCCTTTTGGCTCTCTATCGTGCCTACCTGAGTATTCCAACAGCGTATCGCGGCTACGCGTTGGCTGGTTTCCTTGCTCTCTTCGTGATCGTCTACCTTCAGGATCGGAGAAGAAGATCACGGAGACCGACGATAACGGTCGAACTAGACGCTCACGGAGTCCGAATGATTTCTGCAGGCAACATGGCGATCTTGCCATGGTCCGGCTTCAGCAACTTTGTCGAGTCATCGACCGTGTTCGGCTTGGTTGACCGGACAAGTCATAGCGTTTACGTGTTCCCCAAGCGGGCGTTTCCGGACCAAGAGGCGTGCGATTGGTTCCAGACAATAGCTCGCTCATCCTTTGAGGCGAACCCGCCGCCTGCCGATCCACCGACTCAGGACATGCCGGAAGCCGGAAGCGTCTCCGCCCAATTCCGGCTGCGCTATCGGGACTACCTGGATCGCTCGCTCGCCTCCTGGTTCACGCGAGGACTCATGATGTTCTTCGGAGCACTCATAGCTGGAGTCTTCCTTTACGCCTCGCAGAAACCTCATCCGAACGCGGTGTACTCTGACCTACAGGTCTTCTGCTATTTTGGGATTCCCTTTATCATCATTATGGCAGTGATGCCCGTCTTCGTCGGCGCCACCCATGCCTGGTTCGGGCACTTTCGGATCCTTGTCCTTCAAAACGTCAGTCTTTCGGAACAAGGGCTGTCGCACACCTCGGTTGATGGCCACGCAGTGATCAGTTGGCAGACGCCAACCTGCTACAAGGAGACCCCATGGAGCTTTATCCTTTGGTGGCCCGGCAACACGGGAGCGTGGATGCTTCTTCCCAAGCGAGCTTTTTCCACGCTCGATGCGATTGATCGCTGCCGCCAGATTCTTTCCTCACATGCCAAAAGCTCCACGTGGTATTTTGGATAACATGCAGGAACTATGGCGTAGCCAGCGATCGACTCTCGGCTCGCATTTCGCCTAGTGCCACGCGATTGTACCTCCTCGCGTGGATCAGTGCGACGGTCGCCTTTTTCGCTTGCGTTCCGTCTCCCGGGCGGTGATAATCGGACGTCGCTTATCCCTACCGAGTCTTCCGGTGCCTCATGTCGAAGCAAGAGACGTCCGCCGTTGGTCCCTGGCTTGTCGTGGCGATGCTCTGGGTGGTCGCGCTATTGAACTATCTCGACCGCCTGATGCTGACCACGATGCGCGAGTCGCTCTGCGAAAGCATCCCGATGACCGACGCGCAGTTTGGCCTGTTGACGTCGGTCTTTCTCTGGGTCTATGCGATCCTGAGCCCGCCGGCCGGCTACCTGGCCGACCGCTTCGGCCGAAGCCGGGTGATTATCCTCAGCGTCCTGGTCTGGTCGGCGGTCACCTGGTTGACCACGTTGGCGCAGAGCTTCACGGGGCTGTTGATCGCTCGGGCGTTGATGGGCATTAGCGAGGCTTGCTATCTGCCCGCGGCGCTGGCTCTGATTGCCGACTACCATCGCGGCCCGACCCGCTCCTTGGCCACGAGCGTCCACATCACAGGTCTCTATGTGGGATCGGCGATGGGCGGCCTGGGCGGGGTGCTGGCGGAACATTTTGGCTGGCGCAGCGGCTTTACGATCTTTGGGGTCTTCGGCATTGCCTACGCCGGCTTCCTGGCCTGCGTGCTCCGCGACCCGCCCACCGCCCCGACGGCCAAGGCGTTGGAGCCCGGCAAGTCGGAGCAACTCGGCCTGCTGGCGGGCTTTCTGGCACTCCTGCGCCAACCCAGCTTCCTGATTCTGCTGACGATCTTCAGTCTCTTCAGCATCGTCAACTGGGGAATCCTCACCTGGCTTCCGACGTACTTGCAGGAAGCCTTTCACCTCGGCCAAGGGCGGGCCGGCCTGTCGGCCACGATCTCCAACCAGATCGGCTCGCTGGCGGGGATTCTCTTGGGCGGCTTCCTGGCCGATCGCTGGAGCCGGACCAATGTGCGCGGGCGTCTACTCGTGCCGCTTCTGGGGATCTGCCTGGCCGGTCCGTGCCTGTTGTTCTCCACGGCCAGCAGCTTCCTGTGGCTGTCGCTGCTCGGCTTCGCCCTCTATGGGATGGGCAAGAGCTTCGGCGACGCCAACTGGATGCCTATCCTCTGCCAGATCGCCGATCCACGCTATCGAGCCACCGGCTACGGTGTGATGAATCTCGCGAGTTGCCTCGTCGGTGGCGGCATGGCCTATCTGGGCGGCGTGTTGCGCGATGCGCAGGTCGAGTTGGGAATCGTCTTCCAAGCCTTCGGGCTGGTGTACTTCGCCGCCGGCTGCATGTTTCTCCTCATTCGCCCCCGGCGCGACCTGGAGGCCTAATGGTCCTTGGCTCTTCGCGGGAGTTGTCTTTCGCCCTCACGCCAGCGGGTGGTCTGCACTACCGTTTTTCTCGCTGGGCCAAGGGCCCCGCCAGGAGTACAATTCTTTGCTTCGTCGGATGACGACGAGTCTCAAACCGTGTCGATCCCAGCCCTGCTCAGATCCGCTCGTGGCTCACGATCACCATCACCACCACGACCACCATCAGCGAAGTCGGGAGAACCAGCGTCGGCTGACCTGGACCCTGGTCTTGGTGGGCCTCTACATGATCGCCGAGGTAGTCGGCGGACTGGCCGCCAACTCGCTGGCCCTGCTGGCCGACGCCGGACACATGTTCTCCGACGCCGCGGCCCTGGGCCTGAGCCTGTTCGCCATCTGGAACGCCCAGCGGCCCGCCACGTCGAAGCAGACCTACGGCTTCTATCGCACGGAGATCCTCGCGGCCCTGGCCAACGGGGCCACGCTCGTGGGCGTCTCGATCTTCATCTTCTACGAAGCCTACCAACGGTTCCGCCAACCGCCGGAGGTCCAAGGATGGCTGATGATGGTGATCGCCATCGGCGGACTGCTCGTCAACCTCGTCAGCCTTTGGCTCCTCCGCGGCGGCCGGGAGCACAACCTCAATATCCGCGGCGCGTGGCTGCACGTGCTCACCGACGCGCTGGGCAGCCTCGGAGCGGTCACTGCCGGCGTGCTGATCTGGGCCTTTGGCTGGCGCCTGGCCGACCCGGCGATCTCCGTGGTGATCGGGGTGCTGGTGGTCTACTCCTCGTGGCACTTGCTGGTCGAGTCGGTGTCGGTGCTCATGGAAAGTGCGCCGCGGGGAATCGACGTGGATGAAATCCGCGAGGCGTTGGCCACGATCCCCGGCGTGCTCGAAGTCCACGATCTGCACGTCTGGTCGATCACCACCGGGCTGGACTCGCTCTCCGCCCACCTCGTCACCACCGACGGCCAGACCCACGCCTGCCTGCTGACCGACGTGCGGGCCATGCTCCACCGCCGCTTCGGGATCGATCACGTCACGATCCAGATCGAGCCCGAGGATTTTGAAGAGCGGACTCGCTGCGTCTGATGCCGCGTGCCACTGGCATCCTGCCAGTGCTCCGTTTGCCGAGCGAGTCGACAAAGCACCGGCCGTAGCCGATACCACCAAAGGCGATGAGCTTGCCGCCTCCACTTTCTTGAACTGATGCTCGATCGATGACACCGCTCAAGCAGGGCAACGTGCAAGCCCGGCTCGGAAAACACTGGCGGCACGCCAGTGGCACCCGATGCCACCTTCGCTACACCAAATCAACGGCCTGGAGATACTTCGGCACGGTGACCGGCCAGCCCATCGTGTCGCGCACGTGATCGGCCAGGCCGAGCGAGACGGGTTCTTCACCGTGGGTGATGAACAGGTGCCTCGGCGGCGTGCGCAAACTGCCGAGCCAGCGGAGCAAGGCCGAGCGGTCGGCGTGGCCGGAAAAGCCCTGGACCTGGGCGATCCGGGCGCGCACGGGCCACCACAGGCCGTGGATCCGCACCTCGGCGTTGCCGTCCAGCAGTTGTCGGCCGAGCGTGCCGCGGACCTGGAAGCCGACGAAGAGGATCGTCGACTCCGGCCGCTTGATGTTGTGCCGCAGGTGGTGCTTGATGCGTCCGGCCGTGCACATCCCCGACGACGCCATGATAATCGCCGGCTCGGTGAGGTCGTTGATCGCCCGCGACTCTTCGACGCTGCTGACCAGCTTCAAGCCGGGGAACCGCAGCGGCGAATGGCCCGAGTGGATCAGGCGCCGCGTCTCGTCGTCGAAGTACCCGGCATGGCGTTCGAACACGTGGGTGACGTGGACGGCCATCGGGCTGTCCAGTAAGATCGGCACGTGGGGACTCCGCTTGGTCTCGATCAGCCGGCTCAGGTGGAACATCAACTCCTGGGCTCGCTCGACGGCAAAGGTCGGGATGACCACGTTGCCGCCGGCCTGGATCGTCTCGTTGATCACCGCGGCCAGTTGGGCCTGGATGCTCTCGTCGTGCTGGTGGTCGTGGTCGCCGTAGGTCGACTCCATGACCACAAAGTCGGCCTGCTGGAACACGGTCGGATCGCGGAGGATCGGCATGTCCCGCTGGCCAAGGTCGCCGGAGAAGAGGACCCGGTGCTCCTGGCCGTTCTCGTGGACCATCACCTCGACGACCGCCGAGCCGAGGATGTGGCCGGCATCGTAGAAGGTCGCCAGAACGCCATCGTGGATCTTGACCTGTTCCAGGTAGGGGACGGGCTCAAATTGGGCCATCGTGCGCTGGACGTCCTGGGTGTCGTAGAGCGCCAACTCGGGATGCTTGCCCCGGCGGCCCTCTTTGCGGTGCCGCTTCTGCTTGAAGGCCGCGTCTTCGGCCTGGATGTGGGCCGAGTCCAGCAGGATTAGTTCGGCCAGATCGACCGACGGTTCGGTGGCGAAGATCGGTCCCCGGTAGCCCTCATGGTGGAGCCGCGGCAGCAGCCCGCAGTGGTCCAGGTGGGCGTGGGTCAGGAGGATGGCATCGATTTTCTTGGGCGACACCGGGCACGGTTCCCAGTTGCGGTCCAAGTAGTCGTGCTCCTGGAACATGCCGCAGTCGATCAAGATCCGCGAGCCGTTGGCCTCCAGGTAGTAGCGCGAGCCGGTCACCTGACGCGTGGCCCCAAGGAATCGTAGCTTCACCGCACCCCTCCTTCTGGATGTCCAAAAAGGAGGGCGGAAGTCCGCTTCTTTCGCAGTGCCGACGACGCCATCGACCCCGAAAGAGCCGACTTCCGCCCCTCCTTCCAGTGTACGTCACCCTGGCCGGGCCGCAAACACGAGTTTCGCGCCGCCCTACTTGATTGCCGGTCTTGTTCGTCAAACCTCAGAGAGTCGTCTCCCCGAATCACGCACGGACCTCTAGAATGAAAGACCGGGCCGGGTTGGTGCTCCCGGCTCGCCTCGTCCATCGTGGGTCCCTCGCTTCGGAGTCGTCATGAACGGATGTCTGCGTTTCTGGGCCATGCCCGGTCTGATTGCGGTTGTACTTGCCATCGCTGTTAGCTCCCGAGGCCAAGCCGAGGAGTCGACCGCAGCCCATCCGGCCACGCACGCCGCGACCACCTCGACTCCGGTGCCGGTGCCCGAGCCGTCGGCAAAGGCCCTGGCCTACTACCAGAGCGGCAATGTCTGGTGGAGCGTGTACCAAGTCTGGGAGTTGGCCCTCCCGGCGGTGATCTTGCTGACCGGCTTCTCCGCCCGGCTGCGCACCTGGGCCCAGCGGATCGGGCGCAAGTGGTTCTTCGTGCTCGCCCTGTACTACGCCTTCTACGTGCTGGTCACCTTCCTGGTGACGCTTCCCTTGGACTACTACGCCGGGTTTGTGCGTCAGCACAGCTTTGGCCTGTCGACCCAGACGCTCGGCAAGTGGCTCACCGACTCGCTCAAGGGCTTGGCGATCGGGATCGTCTTCGGCGGCCTCGTGTTGTGGGTCCCCTATCTCTTGTTGGCCAAGAGCCCGCGCCGCTGGTGGCTCTATACGGGGCTCCTGTCGCTGCCGCTGATGATCCTCGGAATGCTGGTCTTCCCGATCTGGATCGCGCCGCTGTTCAACGACTTCGGCCCGATGAAGGACAAGCCGCTGGAGCGCGAGATCCTCGCCCTGGCGGACCGGGTGAACATCGAGGGGAGCCGGGTCTTCGAGGTCAACAAGAGCGTCGACACCAAGGCGATGAACGCCTACGTCGCCGGGCTGGGGCACTCCAAGCGGATCGTCCTCTGGGACACGCTGGTCCATAAGCTCGACCATGAGGAAGTGCTGGCCGTCGTGGCGCACGAGATGGGCCACTACGTGCTGGGCCACGTCGTCCAGGGGATTCTGCTTGGGTTCCTCAGTGTCCTGTTGAGCCTGTACGTCGTCTACCGTCTTGCCGGTTGGCTGATCGAGCGCAATAAGGGCCGCTTCGGCTTTGACCATCTCGGCGACGTGGCCTCCTTGCCGTTGGTCTTGCTGCTCGTCCAGGTCCTCAGCCTGGCGATCATGCCGGCGGTCAACGCCTACAGCCGCCACATGGAGCGCGAAGCCGACCGCTTTAGCCTGGAACTGACCGAGAACAACCACGCCGCCGCCTCGGCGTTTGCCAAGCTGCAGACCGAGAACCTCTCCAATCCCCGCCCCGGACTCTTCTATATGCTCTGGCGTGGCAGCCACCCCAGCCTGGCCTCGCGCATCGAGTTTGCCAACACCTATCGCCCTTGGCTCGAAGGCCAGCCGCTGCGCTATGGGGAGTACTTCCGGCCGGCGGGGAAGTGAGCGAGGGGAAGACTCGTAGGGCGGTGGGGCG
>JBDKTH010000688.1:0-4844 GCA_039680305.1 Thermoguttaceae bacterium
ATCGCCGCTGGTTCCTCAAGCCGGGGACCGTGCCGCCCAACCCCTTTGGCGGCATTGACCAGGTGAAGATGAATCCGTCGGGGGGCAGCCCGAACCTGGTCAAGCCGGCCGGGCCGACCGACCCCACCGTATCGATCCTGGCCCTGCGCGAGCCCGACGGACGCCCGATCGCCGTCTACTCGGCCTATTCACTGCACTACGTGGGAGGCGTGGCAAAGGGCGACATCTCGGCCGACTATTACGGGATGTACTGCGGGCGTTTGGAACGCCTTATGAAGGGCGACGAGCAAGATCCGCCGATGGTGGCCATGATGGCCAATGGCACCAGCGGCGACGTGAATAACATCAACTTCCAGCACCCCCGGCCGGCCAAGAAGCCCTATGAGCAGATGCGGTTTGTGGCCGACGATTTGGCTGCGAAGGTCCAAGCGGCCCTGGCCAAGGTCCAGTATCAGGACCGCGTGACGCTGGCGGCCCGCTATCGGGAGCCGACGCTGGAACGTCACCAGCCGACGGCGGAGCAGATCGCCTGGGCCAAGGAACGGCTGACGAAACCGGCCCCCAAGCCGGGCGTGACCGACTTGCCCTACATCTATGCCCGGCGTGTCGTGAGCATGGCCGGGCGAGAGGCGTCGGTGGCCGTGCCGCTGCAGGTGCTGCGCATCGGCCCCGTGTGCATCGGCACCATTCCCGGTGAGCCGTTTGCCGAGATCGGGCTGGAGTTCCGCAAGCGGAGCCCCGTGCAGCCGGCGTTTCTCGTCGAACTGGCCCACGGCTCGTTCGGCTACATCCCAACCGCCAAACATTTCGAGTGGGGCGGCTACGAGACATGGCTCGGCTCCAGCGCGTTCGAGCCGCACGCTTCGGAAAAGTTGCTCGACACGCTCGTGGAAATGGCGGCCGAGGTTCGCGACGCGAAATGATCCTATGTCGACTGCCCCTTCAAGGAGATCCCGATCATGAAACAATACCTTCTGGGCATCGTTGTTTGCCTGACGTGCACGACCCTATTGGCCGCAGACCCGCCGACACCCATCTTTCGCGCCGGTGCGGCCACGAGCAACATCACGCCTCCGCTGGGGGCCGAAATCATCGGCGGGTTTGAGCCGTTTCCCTCGACCAATGTCCACGATGAGCTGCGTGCGCGGTGTCTGGTGCTCGACGACGGGCAGACGAAGCTGGCCCTGGTGGTTCTCGATCTGTTGGGCATCGATCGCTGCGTGAGCCTGGAAGCGCGGAAGCTCATCGAACAAGAGGCGGCGATTCCCGCGTCGAACGTGTTGATCTCAGCCGTTCACACGCATTCGGCCGCCAGCGCGCTGGGCACGCCGGTCTCCGCTCGCTACGTGTTCCCGCAAAAGCCCGACGACTACCAACGCTTCGTCGCCCGGCGGATCGCCGACGGGGTGAAGTGCGCCGCCAACCGGCTGCGCCCGGCCCAAGTCGGGTTCGTCACCGCCGAGGCGCCGGAGCACGTGTTCAACCGCCGCTGGTTCCTCAAGCCGGGCACCGTGCCGCCCAATCCGTTCGGCGGCATCGACCAGGTGAAGATGAATCCGCCGGGAGGCAGCCCAAATCTGGTCAAGCCGGCCGGGCCGACCGACCCCACGGTGTCGATCCTGGCTGTGCGCGAGCCCGACGGGCGCCCGATCGCCGTCTACTCGGCCTATTCGCTGCACTACGTGGGAGGCGTGAAGGGCAGCGACATCTCGGCCGACTACTATGGCATGTACTGCGAACGTCTGGAACGCCTCATGCAGGGCGACGAGCTGGATCCGCCGATGGTGGCCATGATGGCCAACGGCACCAGCGGCGACGTGAACAACATCAATTTCGTTCACCCACGGCCGGCCAAGAAGCCGTACGAGCAGATGCGGTTCGTGGCCGAGGATCTGGCCGCCAAGGTCCACGCGGCGCTGACCAAGGTCGAGTATCGTGACCGGGTCACCCTGGCCGCCCGTTATCGGGAACCGATGATCGCCTGCCGCCGGCCCAGTGCCGAGCTGGTGGAGTGGGCCAAGCGGACGCTGGACAAGCCGGCGTCCGATTCGAGCAAGCGCGATCTGTCGTACTTCTACGCCCAGCGCACGCTGCGCATGGCCGACTGTCCGGAGTCGCTTCCGGTGCCGCTGCAAGTGCTGCGGATGGGCGACGTCTGCATCGGCAGCATGCCCAACGAGGTGTTTTGCGAGACGGGCCTGGAATTCCGCAAGCGCAGCCCGCTGCAGCCGGCCTTCCTGGTTTCGCTGGCCCACGGCTATTTTGGCTACCTGCCCACGCCCAAGCAGCACGAGTGGGGCGGCTACGAGACCTGGCTCGGCACCAGCCGCTTCGAGCCCAAGGCGTCGGAAAAGATGCTCGACGCACTGGTGGAGATGGCGGCGGAAGTCCGGGCTGCGAAGTGATTTGAAGACAGTTTCAGAAGACGCTCCTTTCGGGAAAGGGTGGCGAGGAATGAGCTGGGTGAGGGTAGCCGGAACGGCGATAGCTCACGATTTCTGGCACTTCATCCCTCACCCCCGGCCCCTCTCCCCGAGGGAGAGGGGAGCTTGCGGAACCAACTCTTGGCGGCTGGCCGCGGAATCGTTCGGCGGCTGGGTGGCATGCCGTCATGCGGCGCAGCCGCAGGTCGGCATGTTCCGGGGACGAACGACATGCCGACCTGTCGCTGCGCTCCATGACGGCATGCCACCCAGGATTCACGATCTGCGTGAGACACGACACTATCGCGGCTTGGGCGTTTCTTCGAGCGACACCGTCTGCCCACGGAATTTGTAACGCATCGCGGAACCGGGCTGGGGGAGCAGGTCGGCCTTGGCGCCGAGGTCTTCCTTGCGGAAGCTGGAGACGACGATCCAGACGCCCTTTCCGTCCGACACGCTCGCCGGAAGGTGAGACGCCGCCTGGCGTATATCGGCCGGGCAGAGGCGAGGAGGGGCGAAGCACGTCGCACCGTCACGCACCCGCTTGCGCACCGCGTCCAGCGTGCCCTCGGAGACGGTGATTCCGCAGAGGAAGATCGTGTTCACGGTGGCCAGCGGCGCGTCGCCCACCAAGTGGTCGTAGACAGCCGTGGGAGCACACGGGTAGCTGACACGCCAGGTATCCAGCGAGTAGACGCGGCTATTGGCGTTGACCGCGTCGGGATGCGTCTGGCCACCGGTCAGGAGGTTCCAGACCTGCAGCCACTCGCGGGTTTCCGCGGTGGATTGCAGATTCTCGGCTCCGTAGAGCAGGTTCCAGTAGTGACAGGATGCCTGGCCCCAGTCGCTGTCAGGAAAACGGATGATGGCGACTTCCGGCTCGTAGTCGCGGTAGGTGTAGTTTCTGGGATGGGCCGGTCGCCACTCGGTCATGAACTCGCGCATGGCCTGGGCATAGGGAGTGAGGTCGTAGACTGCGCCCTGGAAGCGGCAGAAGGCATAGATGTATTCGCTGTAGATGTTGTCCACGCCGACCAGGTGGGCCAGCCGGAGCGAGGCCGTGTACTCTTCGACCGTATGGCCTGGGAAGCCCCGTTCGCGGAACCACTGGTCGGGCGTGAGCCAGAGTTCGACCCCGTACTGTTTCACGGCCCCCAGGGCCAGGGCGAGGACGACCGGATGGATGCTCTCCTTGAGGAGCTTGGGACAGAGGGTGACGTCGGCGCGGGCCAGCGGGTGCCACAGGGCGGGAAAGACGCTTTCTACGATCATCCGGCCGTGGCTCCCCGGCGCGGTGCCGTGCGCGCGGTTGTGCTCGCGCACGGTTCGTGAGGCCGCGAGGAACGCGTCGTACGCCTGGATGAGGGTCATGCCCGTCGTCTCGACCAGATAGGGCTTCCGGTGCACTTTGTCGGGGAGCTTGGAGTAGAAGTTGCGGCACAGTTGCATGTGCTCGCCCTCGTCATACACCACACCCTCGAAAAGGCCTGTCGCGGCGGCCTTGCGCAGGGCCTCCGGATCGAGATCCCAGCGGTGGCAGCCCCCGGCGGCGACGAACCGGCCGCGTCCGCCATCCGCAACCCAGTTGGACGTCTCGTTGTTGAGGGCGAAACGCAAGCCCGTGGCCCGGCAAAAGCCGAGCAGTTCCTCGAACTCCCCGTTGTCGAGTTGCTGGGGGTTGATATGCACCTGAAGGAAGTTCACGCCCAGGTCGCGGATTGCCAGGAGCAGGGCCGGGCTATCCTGATAGGCCAGGTCGATCCCTTGGAGGCCGGGCTGCGAGGCCGTGGGACTGAGGGTGTCCAGCAAACTGCTCATCCGTTTCTCGCCCGGTGCCAGAACGGCCAACGCGGTGTACCGTGTGACAGGCACGCCGCTCTTACCCACCTGCGCCCGAAAGCGGTAGATGCCGCGAGGAAGCTCCGGCACGTTGAACACCGCCTCGCCCGAGTCGTCGTGCCAGGCGATGTTCACCGTCTCGGAGAAGACGCGTTTCCCTTGCCAGTTCTCCGCCTCGACGTGTACCTGCTCCCCGGGGTTCGCGCCCAGCGACAGGACATGGACGAACGCCCGAAGAGGCGTTTTGATCGTCCAGCGATCCACGTTTCCTTCGAACCGAAGCGTGGCCTTGGCGGGTGTTGGCGGAGAGGAGACGTCGTCCGCTCCGGTCAAGAGGGTGGAAACCGACATCCACGTGTCCATTGGCTTCGACGCCACTCGCACCGCGGGTTTGCCCTCGGAGAGCAGCTCGGGGCCACTCTGCAGCGAGGCGATCTCTTTGCCCTGGGACCAAACGCGAAGGTCGAGCGACAAGCGAGCGGGGGCCCGCGGAGTGAAGTCATAGCGAAGGGCGAACCCTGCCGCGGCCGACTCGATGCGGCTGCGCCGGTGCTCACCCCTTCCGGGCATCAGACGCCAACC
>JBDKTH010000175.1:0-3490 GCA_039680305.1 Thermoguttaceae bacterium
CGTCGGTGATCGTCACTTCACGGTATGCGAAAACGCTGCGTTGCTCCTGCCATAGCGGCTCTAGCCAGCCGGTTACCAGGGACTGCATCAAAGATACCCACAGCAGTATGAGACCAAAGACACAGGCACAGATCGCGCCAACAACGTCACTGGCTGTGCGTGCATTTGCTACAATAACAATCGCGACGCCGAGGTTCAGCAGGCCGATCCCCAGCAAGATGCTCGCGATGGTCAACGTAACAATTCCTGGGCGAAAGCCATGGGCACACAGCACCTCGTTAAGGGACAAGTTGCCCTTGAGATGAATCGGCTTCGTCAGCAGCCCCGAATCGGCCGCCATCGGCTCGCTCGGACTCTCCGGCGATTGGTAGGGATTCGCGTCAAACCTGTCGTCGCTCATCGCCAACGATACCCCAGAACGTTACGGACCGATTTCTACGGTTTCTTTTTCAACTTATGCTTGACCACCCACAGGAACCGCCCCCAGTCGCCGTCGTCGTCGAACTGCCGGCGAGGGAAGACATCGGCCTGGTCCAGGTTGATGCCGAAGCGGGATTGTCGTTCTTCCATGCCACACTGCTCCCGCCGCCGCTTCAAGCCTCTCCGGTCGAGGTAGAGCCAGACGGTGTTCTGATCGTTCCGATAGCCAGCGTAATCCGTCCAGGGCGTTTTGGCGATTCCCTGGGCCACGGTCGTGGTGATCAGTTCATCGGTGACGGTCACCTCACGATACTGAAAGACGCCGCCCTGCTCTTTCCACAGGCGTCTGACTCGCTCGCTCGCGAAAAGCTGCGGCAGAAACGCTCCCAACGGCCCCAGGGGGGCCAGCATGAATATCACACCAAGGACAAACAGGCCGGGACTGCGCTCCTGAGCAGCCCGGCTCCAGAAAACGATACCCGCAGAACCGACGAGCACAACCAGGAACGCCAGCAGGAAGCACCACAGCGCAAGGTCGAAAGCGCCCCGGATAAGCCCGGGGTAGGCACGCAAGACATCGTCCAGTGACGGAGTGCCTTTGATGTGGATGGGGGCCGTCAACGTGCCCGAGCCATGTTGCCCACCGACTCGTTCATCGTCGGCCGGCGACCACTCCGGCGACTGGTAGGGATTCGCGTCAAACCTGTCGTCGCTCATCGCGATGCCTCGCAAACAGTCGTCTCATCCACCTGGCCGGTTTTCGGGGCGACATGCCCCGGCTCGGATTCTCTGCCGTCTCAACCGATCCACGCCCACCACCTCCATGGCTTCTGCTTGACGACCCGCTGGAATCGCTCCCACTCGGCATCGTTTTCAAACTGACGACGCGGGAAGATGTCGATCTTCTGCAGGTTCACGCCGAATCGCGACGGCCGTTCCCCCGGGCCGCCCTGCTCCCGCCGTCGCTTCCAGCCAGGGCGACTCAGGTACAGCCAGATGGTATTCTCATCGCTCTCGTATTCAGAATATTCAGCCCAAGGGGTGTGGATGGCGACGCCGCCCCAGTTCATTTCGATTGCCTCGTTCGTGATCGTTGCCTCACGCTGGGCGAAAATGCCCTGCTGCTGTTTGCAGAGTCGCCGGACGAAGCGACTTGCTAGAAGCTTCCGGAAAAACTGCCCAAGCAGAGGCAAGACAACGATGAGGCAAGAGGCCATCGCTATCCTCGGCGCTGCTTGCCAGAGGGGGCCCAGCCCCTTGGTGAGGAACAAGACAATGAGGAACCTCACGATCAGGTCTTGGACTCCCACGGTGCAGAGGGGATAGGCACGTTGCACATCGTCCAGCGATAGGGCGCCCTTGATGTGGATGGCTTCCGTCAGCGTGTCCGAGCCACGCTCGCCGTCCGCCAGGGCGGGCGACTGGTAGGGATTCGCGTCAAACCTGTCGTCGCTCATCGCGATGCCCCGAAAACGGTCGTCTCATCCACCTGGGCCGGTTTCCGGGGCGACACGCCCCGGCTCGGATTTGCGGAACAACCACTCAGAACGCGGCACAAGTGCCACGGCTAAACGGCTCGCTTCATGCCCCGCCAAACGATCCGAGTCTCAACAAATCCTCAATCCTCAATCCCAAATCCGCAATCCCTACTCCCCGTCCTCCAGATGATACTCCTGGAGCTTCTTGTGGAGCGTATTGCGGTTGATGCCCAGCCGGGCGGCGGCCTTGATCTGGACGTTGTCGCAGGTGGCCAGCACTTGGGCGATCAGCTCGCGCTCGACGCGGTTGACGATCTTGGCGTAGAGGTTGTCTTCGGCCGGGCCGGCGGCGGAGAGACCGTTTTGAACCAGATCGGAAACCAGCCCCTCCAGGTCGGCGCTGCGGCGGCGGCCGATCCGCGGACGCTTGCGTCCCAGGACGGCGTCGGGAAGCAGGTCGCAGGTCAGCTCGTCGCCGGGGGCGAGGACCACGGCACGCTCGATGTAGTTCTGCAGCTCGCGCACGTTCCCCGGCCAATCGTAGCTGACCATCGCGTCCATCGCATTGTGGTCGACGTGCGGCACGTGGCGATTGTTCCGCTCGTTGTAGACCCGCAAAAAGTGGCCGACCAGCTCGGGGATGTCCTCGCGACGGTCGCGCAAGGGCGGCAGGACGATCGTCACCACGTTGAGCCGGTAATAAAGGTCTTCGCGAAACCGCTCGGCGTCGACCTCTTCCAGCAGGTCGCGGTTGCTGGCCGAGATCACGCGGGTGTCGACGCGGATCGTCTGCGTGTCGCCGACCCGCTCAAACTCGTGCTCCTGAACCACGCGCAAGAGCTTGACCTGGAGCTTGCCGGTGGTGGAGTTGATTTCGTCCAAGAAGATCGTGCCGGTGTGGGCGGCTTCGAAGCGGCCGGTGCGATTGTCGATCGCCCCGGTGAACGCCCCACGCACGTGTCCAAACAGCTCGCTCTCCAGCAGGTTCTCGGCCAGCGCGCCGCAGTTGACGCGGATGAACGGGCCGCTGCCCCGGGGGCTGAGCTGGTGGATCGCCTTGGCGATCAGTTCCTTGCCGGTGCCCGTCTCGCCCAACAGCAGCACCGAGGCGTTCGAGCAGGCCACCTGGCGGGTCAGGCGGTAGACCTGCTCCATGGCTGGCCCCGAGCCGATCAGGTTGGGAATCGGAGGACCTTTGTCGTTCAGTTGAGGAACGGGCGACAGGTTTCGGGGCATTGGGCTGTAAGCGGGAGGTCAGGAACGGACGCGGAATGGGAACGACAAAATCAGAAACACGAAATACGAAACCAATCGGAAAACAGAAACGGCGAAGGGCGGTCGGTCAAGGACGTCGGTCATTCCGCTTTCGGCGTTTTGGGTTTGTTTCGGACTTCGGATTTTGATTTTCCGGTTTCCCCCTTCGAGCGTGTCTCGATGCTGTCAAGAATGGAGCCCAGCACTTGTTGAGTATCGCGATCGAGTTTCTCGCTCTGGTTATAGCGATCATACTGCATGAGGATCTCTTGGGAAGTCAAAAGCACCCCATGCTTGGTAACGCTCTGCTGAAAAGCCGCCAACGCGGCCTTGCGGGC
>JBDKTH010001277.1:0-3784 GCA_039680305.1 Thermoguttaceae bacterium
GGGTCGGCATGTTCGTGGGGGAGGAAACATGCCGACCTGCGGCTGCGCCGCGTGACGGCATGCCACCCAACGCCACAAACCATTACCGCACCCTGACCGGCCGCTTTCTTTGAATCCCGCTTGGCGCCGCGGTATACTACACCGCGAGGTCGGTCGACGGATACCACAAGCCACTAGGGAGACACAAGCGATGAAGACGCGGGAAACACTCTCGGGTTGTGCGCACTGCCAGGTGAGTCGACGCGGGTTCCTTGCGGCCGGGTGTGCGGCGTGTTCCGGTGCGGCGGGGCTGTTGACGAGTGCCGCCCCAGTCCGGGCCAGCCAGGCGGGCAAGATCCGGGTCCGCATCCTCTACGCGCTGCACGCTGCCAAGCAGTCACGTCCCGACTGGCCCAACGTCGGTTTCGACTTCCAGCCCGTGATGGACCGGATCACTGGTGAATTGGGCAAACGGTTCCCCAATTTCGAATTTCTTCCCTCGATGGCCAACGGGCCCGAGGCCGCCAAGAAGATCGTCGAGGAGGACAAGAACGCCGCGATCGACGGCTACCTGGTCTACCAGATGAACTGCTGGAACCGGGTCGTGCAAACCGTGGCCGCCACGGGCAAGGCGACGCTCTACGCCGACTTCCCGTATGCCGGCAGCGGCGGCTTCCTGGTCTACACGGCCGGATTCCTCCGTCAGAAGACAGCAAACGTCGGCTTCGTCGCCTCCGCCAAGATGGAGCATCTGGCGGCGGCCGTACGATGCTTTGAGACGGTCAAGCAGAGCGGGAAGCCCGAGGAGTTTGCCGCGCTCACCGCCCAGGTTCGCAAGCAGTGCACGCCCGCCTGCGGCGACCTCGCCTGCCAGACGGACCCGCTCGCGACGCTCGGCCCGCAAGAGTGCCTGACCAAGATGAAGCAATCCAAGATTCTCGCCGTGGGCGGCGGCTGGCCGGGGATCGCGCCGGCGATCACCAAGGAGATGGGAATCGAGGTCGTCCAGGTCCCGTTTGCCGAGGTCAACGACGCCTGGAAGGTGGCCGACAAGGATCAGGCCCGGGCGATCGCCGACCGCTGGCAAAAGACGGCCGCCGTGATCGAGGGCGTGAGCCGCGAGACCTTGGAGACCTCGGCCGCCATGTACCTGGGCCAAAAGGCCGTCTTGCAGAAGCACGGGGCCAACGCGATCACGATCAACTGTCTCGGCGGTTTCTATGGCGGCCACATCCACGCCTATCCGTGTCTCGGATTCCACGAACTGTTGAACGAGGGTCTGGTGGGCGCGTGCGAGTGCGACCTGCGATCCACGGCGACGATGGTCACGATGACCGCCCTGACCAATGGGCGACCCGGCTACATCTCCGACCCGGTGATCGACACGGCCGCGCGGCAGATCATCTACGCCCATTGCGTGGCCTCGAACCGAGCCCTCGGTCCGCAGGGCCCGACGAATCCCTTCCAGATCCTCACCCACTCCGAAGACCGCCAAGGGGCCTCGGTCCGCTCGTTACTCCCCTTGGGCTACATGACGACCACGGTCGAATTCGCCCCCGAGCGCAAAACGATCCTCTTCCACCGCGGCAAGGCGGTGGCCAACGTGCTGGAAGACCGTGCCTGCCGCACAAAGCTCGCCGTCGAGCCGGTCGGCGACCTGGAGAAGCTTTTCACCGAGTGGGATTCCTGGGGCTGGCATCGCGTGACCTACTACGGCGACCTCAAAACGCCTGTCTTCGCCCTGGCCGACGCGATGGGCTGGAAGATCCTCGAAGAAGCGTGAACGACGTGTCGGCTAGCGTGTGCGACGAGAACACTCCCTTTCCCGCCGGGAGAGGACCGGGGTGAGGGAGACTGCTCACGGTCGCATCCAGGGCGGTAGATGGCATGTTCCTGAAAAAAGCGTGCCGACCCGTCGCTGCGCTCCGTGACGGCATGCCACCCAAGGTTCAGTGACAGGAAATTGCCAATCTGAAGATCAACAAACGGTGGACTCCGGGTCCACTCAGGAGATCCCTTTCATGACTGCCGCTTTGATGCTTGTGTTCGTCGGCCTCCTTGGCGCAACCGACAACCCGCCGGCCGACGACTTCGCGATTCTCTGCTGCGAACAACGTTCGACCCGGCTGCGGTTGTTGGACGCAAGCGCCGACTGGAGCGATCCCCGGGCGATCCGCTGGTCGTGGTCGCCCGACGAGGCCGACGACATCGAGCCGGCCCATCGCCCCTGGTTCCGCTACCTGACCGACGGCAAACGCGTCTTGGGCGGCACGCATCTGATCACCTCGGCCTCGGGCGGCGGCATCGCACTGATTCGCATGAAGGACAAGCGTGTGGTCTTCTATGCGTTGGCCGACGGCAACACGCACTCGGTCGAGCTCCTGCCCGACGGGAATCTCGTCAGCGCGTCAAGCACGGGCAACTACCTGCGGGTCTTCTCGACCGACCCGGCCGCCGGCCGGTTTCCCAAGGACGCCAAGCACACGGACACGGAGCTGGAGGATGCCCATGGGGTGACGTGGGATCACGAGCGTCAGCGGCTCTGGGCGGTCGGCGGCGTGGACCTCGTGCGGTATCGCTATAACGGCGACCGGCAGAACCCGGCCCTCACCGAGGACGCCCGCTTCAAGCTGCCCAACCGCGGCGGCGGCCACGACCTGTTCCCGGTGCCCGGCACGCGTCGGCTGTTTGTCACCGGCGGTTGGATCTGGACTTTTGACACCGAGACCGAGAAGTTCGCCGACTTCCCCTCGCGTCTCCAGCACGGCGTGAAAAGCATCAGCCAGCGCGAGCCGGGCGGGCCCACGCTGTTGATGGTGGCCACGGAGTCGTGGTGGTCCGACACGCTCCGCTTTGTCAACGAGGACCGCAAGAAGCAATTCCCCCAAGCCCGATTCTACAAAGCCCGCTGGTGGGTCCCCA
Organism: Thermoguttaceae bacterium; assembly: GCA_039680305.1. Lineage (GTDB taxonomy): Bacteria > Planctomycetota > Planctomycetia > Pirellulales > Thermoguttaceae > JBDKTH01. The sequence continues at coordinate 2,902 of JBDKTH010001277.1, forward strand.
ACCCCTTCAGCTACGGCCCCGAGCCGCCGCCGTCCGCGCCGGCGAGCCGGTAAGGGCCCGCGTAACCGCTCCAATTGCCATCGAATTTCTGACCGCCCCCCCGCTGTCGCCAATTGAATCCTCTGTTGGTTGGGATTAGAATAGAGCTGATCGGTCTGCATGTCGAGTGATGAAAGGGGGAGCCGCGATGAATCACTGCCATCTTCGCATCCTGGTCGCCGCGCTGGCGGCCATCTACGTCTCAACCGGGCTGCTCAGGGCCGAAACGCCGCCGGCCAAAGTCCCGCCTCCCTCGCCCGACGCCCAGCAAGAGACCCTGGCCACGGCGAAGGAGATCTACGGCGACGAGTCCAAGAAGGCCACGACCGCGGAACAGCGGGTCGCGCTGGCCACGAAGCTGATCCAAAAGGCGGCCGAGTCCAAGGACGATCGGGCGGCCCATTTCGTCCTGCTCGAGCTCGCCCGCGATGTGGCCACGGCAGCCGGCGACGCCAAGACCGCGTTCCAGGCCGTGGAGGAGATCGCCGCAACTTACGAGATCGACGCCTATGCGATGCGGGTCGAGACACTCACGAAAACAGCGCGGGCCGCCAATTCGACCGCCGAGCGGGCAGCGATCGTCGAGCATTCGCTCGCCCTGGTCAGCGACGCCTTGCAGGCCGACGATTATGTGACGGCGCGGGTGCTGATCGAGGTGGCGTTGACGACGGCGCGCAAAGACGCCGAAAAGACGCCGCTCCGGCCGATCCTGGCCTGCAAGCAGCAGATCGAGGAGGCCGCCGGTGCGTACGAGCAATTCAAGGCGGCGTCGGCCGTGCTGGAGAAAACACCCGCCGATCCCGCGGCGAATCTGGCCGTCGGCAAGTATCTCTGTTTCGTTCGC
>JBDKTH010000218.1:0-3539 GCA_039680305.1 Thermoguttaceae bacterium
GTGACGGTCAGCGGACTCCAGTGACCGACGAAGCGTCAGACCAGGTCCCAGGGAAGCCAGCGACAACCAAAAGACACCAGAAAACCAAGCTTGTCGGAGTCAACCCGATGCAAGCCTCGCTCAGACCTCGTCGTGCCACTGGCATCTTGCCAGTGCTTCCCCTTGCAAAGCCAATCGATCAAGCACCGGCCCCATGCGATACGCTCAACCGCGACGAGCTTGCAGCCGGCACCTCGAGAAACCGAAAGGAAGGCTTTCGATGAACGACGTTCTGGAAAGGGCAACGTGCAAGCCCAAGTCAACAAAGAGACACTGGCGGCACGCCAGCGCCACCCGGCCGCGTGCCCCCTGGCCCATAGGCACAAACGACCCTTTACTTCTTCAACTGTTCGAGGAACTCCTTGAGCACCAAAGCCCCGTTGTGCTCTTCATCGTGGGCCGCGTAGACGAAGGTCACGGGGCCTTCCTCCGTGCGATGCTTCAAGAGCGTCAGCACATCCCCTTTCTCCTTCAACTCCGCCCGGTATCGCTTGCGAAACTCGGACCATTTCTCCGGGTCGTGGCCGAACCACTTTCGCAGCTCGGTGCTCGGGGCAATCTCGCGGAGCCACAGGTCAATGCCCGCCTTGTCTTTGCTCAGCCCCCGAGGCCAAAGGCGTTCGACGAGGATCCGCAACCCATCGTCGTTGGCCGCCGGCTCGTAGGCACGCTTGAGTTTGATCATCGAACAACTCCTGATCGCAGGTCGAGAACCCACCCGAGGGAATCGTACGCAGTCCTACAAGTCTTCCTCTCCTGGTGCCAGGGAACTATGATGAGACAGAGAGTCGATTTCCGGCCATCGCTCGTTCTCAAGGAGCTCCTCGTGAACTGCCGTCTCCCGAAGGTTGCCACGCCCACCGGCAAGCGAAGCCTCTGGCTCGCTTGCGCAGCGTTCTGTCTGGTCGTGATGCTTGCCAGCCGCTCTGCGACGTTCGCCTTCGAGCCCGCCCGGCAGTTCCCCGACACCCGCGATCGAATCCGCGTGTTCGTCGATCAACTGCCGGGAGGCATCAGCCGCGCCCAGATGCAGTTTGCCGCCCGGCACTACGTGGGCACGCAGAAACTCCAGGCCGAGCAGGTTGATGCGATCCGGGCGTTCAACCCCAAGTTCATCATGCTCCAATACCGCATGGGCACCCGTCAGCCGGAACTGTCGGTCGTGTTCATTCACGGCAATCAATGGGTCCATGACTGGGATGAGGTCAATCGCCATGACGACTGGTTCTTCCACACCAAGGACTCGGTTCCCGAGCGGGTCTACATGCTCTACGGCAACTCGCGGGAATACCTCATGGACATTTCCGGAAAGGTCAACGGCAACCTGACCGATGGCTGGAAAGAGTACTGGGTGCGAAGCGTCGTGGCCGATGTCAAGGCAAGCCATGCCGACGGCGTCTTCGCCGACAGCACGCACATCCCCTACAACGTCCCCGCGAAATTCCACAACTCGCCGCTCGGGCCGCCCCCGTTTCTCAGCTATCTGCCACATCTCGAAGCTTTCTACGACCACGTCTACCGGGAACTCGACCGGCAGAACGTCTACTTCATCCCCAACATCGGGAATCTCATCACCGGATGGGACACGACCCAGGGCTACTATGAAGACGTCCACGGGGCAATGGTCGAAGGTTTTGCCTTTCGCGGCAACAGCGACGACTGGCGACTGCAGCAGAACAACACGCTGCGGTTGCTACGCAACGGAAAGATCTATCTTGCCCAGGGGGGCGTTGCGGAGGCTGATACCCAGGGCCGCCTGTGGCTTCTGTGCAACTTCCTGCTCCTGAAACACGACCGCAGCTACGTCAACCTGCTCCCCGGCGGGCACGGGCTTGACAGCAATCTCCACTGGTGGCCCGAGTATGACCTGGAATTCGGAGCCCCCGTCAAAGCCGGCGTCGCGAAGAGCGTGGATGAGTTGAAATCCCCGTCCGGCGTCTACTATCGCCGCTTTGAGCATGGCCTGGTGATCGTTAACCCCAGCAACGTCCGACTCGGCGTCGACCTCGGCAACGCGCAACGCTATCAGATGGTCGTGCCTTGGGGCGGCGGCCTGGTCAACAGCAGCGGTCAATACCCGCGTGGCGGGTTGAAGAAGGTCGCTGTGCCAACGACGGTCGTCGTCGAACCGTGGTCGGGCATGCTCCTCACGCCGGTCAAGGACCTGTGACGCTCACCGCGTCTCAAAACGCCGACGGCTGGAGCGCGGCCGCCGCATAACGTTTGGGGTTCTGGCGGAAGCGAGCCAGGGAGTACTCGCCGGAGAACATGTACAGCCGGCCGTCGTACACGACGCAATACTCCGTCTGCCCAACCAACTCGCGGTTCTCGTCCACGGCCAGCACGGGATCCATCCCGGAAAGCACGGGGCAGTAACGGGATGGGTTCGTCACGAACCGCAGGTGTTGCTCCGGGCCACTGAGCACGTAGCTCCGGCCTTGATACGTTGCCGTCCAACGTGGATCGCCCGGCACCCAGTTCTCGTTTTCGACCAACTCCACGGGGCAGTAGCCATTGAGTCCCGGCGGCAGGTTGGCTGGCAGGCGGATCTGCGGCCGCGTTGCCTGCGGTTTGCGAAGCGACGCCCGGAGATCCTGATACGCCACTTGCTGGCTGTCCGATCGCATCGGGGCGACCGCGGCGCGGGGCAGCGTCGAGTTCGACGCCTCGGCCTGCCAGTCGGCCCGCGTGACCCCACTACGCGGCGGCAGCGGGGCGGGCGGCACCCTCGGCGTCGGCGAAGAGAGGTAGGTTTCTCCCGGCGGATTGGTGGTCCGGCCGACCTTGAGGTCCGTGCCCAGCCTCGCCCCAAGTTCGAGTCGCAGGGCCTGTCCCGTCTTCGCGTCGGGGCGGGCTTGCGACTGCTTTTGGCGATCCTTATCCGACTCGGCGGGCTTCTTCTCCGTCCCTGCGGGCGACGACGGCCGGTCGCTGGGCTTCGATTGCAGGCCAGGAAGGCCTTGCTCCATCGACGGCAGCGTCGGAACAGGGCCGGTCGGCTCCAGCGGCAGCGCCGGCAGTGTGTCGTGCGAACTCGGGGTCTGAGGCAACGGCGGATTGGGCTCCAGCGGGATCGCCGGCACCGGAGCACCCGGCGCGGGCGTCGGACTCGGCGGTCCCCCAGGCGGCAACGGCGGCGCAACGGGCATCGGCGCAATCACTTCCTTCGGCGGCGGCAACAGTTCTTTGCCTGGCGGCGTGGGCAGCAGCTCCTTGCCGATCACCTGGGGGAAAGCCTTGTCGGGCCGCACTTCGCCCGGCCATTCCCGCCAACGAGTCGGAAAGTAGCCAAACGCCTTAGCGTTGGGAATGCATCGGCATCCGCCCGGACAGGGAACCACCACCGGTTCATCGGCGGCCACGGCCCAGGCTCCTGCCACCAGCAGCACGACTCCCCAGGCAACCCCGTGTACGAAACACTTCTTCACCACGATTAGTCCTTCCTTGTCCTCAGGCGATGGCTGGATCAATCGAAGAGAGAGTCGTCGCCCACCTGCAAG
>JBDKTH010000653.1:0-1560 GCA_039680305.1 Thermoguttaceae bacterium
CCCCGCCCGCCGCTCCGGCGCCTATGCCCCCGGGGCCCGAGGCTCCTCGCTTGTCGAGGGCGGCCAAGTTGTCGTAGCCCCGGTCGGGCTACCCCGCCCGAAATGCGGGGTTCTTGTGCGTTTGCACAAAAAATAACTCTCTTAGGGCATTTCTGGGAGAATCTGCGCCCTGTATATTAGGGTTTTTCCCGACGCGCGCGACGCATGCGCTGCGCCGGCCTTCTCCGATCTGGGAGTGCCGAACCAATACAACGCTTAACGATACCGACCGGCCCGACGGCTTGCGGAATAGCCGTTGCCGGCTTGCTGCAGCGGTAACAGCCCCGCTTTGCAGCCCCCAGATCACCTGCCATCCTCGACCGAAGGAGTAGCCAATGCCTGATGGTGTTCCCAGCTCGAAACTGAATGCAATCTTCTATCCCCAGTCCATCGCGGTAGTCGGGGCCTCAAGTCGCCCCGGAACGGTCGGCAACGACATCTTCCGCAACCTGTTGTTCTCCGGATTCAACGGCACGGTCTATCCGGTCAACATCAAGGCCACGTCGATCCTCGGCGTGCACGCCTACCCGAGCCTGGCCGCCATCCCCGGGCCGGTCGATCAGGCGATCCTGATCGTTCCCTCCGCGATGGTCCTGGACACGGTGGATCAGGCGATTGCCAAGGGCGTCAAGGGCCTGGTGGTGATCTCGGCCGGCTTCAAGGAGACGGGAGCCGAGGGCGCCGCGCTGGAAAAGGCGCTGCGGGACAAGGTCCAAAAGGCGGGTATTCCCCTGATTGGCCCGAACTGCCTGGGCGTGATCAACGCCGACCCCGCGTATCCGATGAACGGGGCCTTCGGTCGGAAGATGCCCTCCTCCGGTACGCTCGCCTTCCTTTCGCAAAGCGGCGCGCTGTGCACCTCGGTGCTCGACTACGCGGAAGACCGGCAGATCGGCTTCAGCAAGTTCGTCAGCTTCGGCAACAAGGCCGACGTCAGCGAGATCGACCTGCTGGAGTACTTGGCCAACGACGTTAAGACGTCGGTGATCTCGATGTACCTGGAGGATATCACCAACGGACGGCGGTTCATCGAGACGGCGCAGCAGATCTTCTGGAAGACCGGCAAGATCATCCTCTGCCTGAAGTCGGGCCGCTCGCCGGAAGGGGCCAAGGCCGTCAGCAGCCACACCGGCTCGCTGGCCGGCAGTGACTCGGTCTACGACGCCCTGTTGATCCAAGGCGGCGTGCAGCGGGTGGATACGATCGCCGAGCTGTTCGACCTGGCCGCCTTCTACACGACCCAACCGCTGCCCCGCGGGAATCGCGTGGCGATCATCACCAACGCCGGCGGCCCGGGCATCATGGCCACCGACGCGGCCGTGCGCAACGGCCTGAAGTTGGCCGAGCTGAGCGAGGCCACGCAGCAGAAACTCCGTCAGGCCCTGCCCTCGACGGCCTCGGTCCGCAACCCCGTCGACGTCATCGGCGATGCCCACGCCGACCGCTATGAAGCGGCGGTCCGGACCGTGATGGCCGACGAGGGCGTCGACATGGGGCTGGTGATTCTCACCCCGCAGTCGA
>JBDKTH010000619.1:0-4945 GCA_039680305.1 Thermoguttaceae bacterium
TTGACGGTCACGGCGCCGCTCCAGGTGCCGGTGGCCGTGTTGTCCTTTCCCAGTTGTCCAAGCGTGCCACCGTTGAGAACGACGGGGGCGTTGGTCGTGAAGTTACCGTAAGCCCCCAACACGGCACCGCTGGTGACCGTGATCGTGGTCGTCGGCAGGGCGGCGTTCGAAACCTCGAAGTAGAGGATGCCTTCGTTGACGTTGAGCGCCTTGAGGTTCGTGACCGTGCCGCGGATGTCGACCGAGCTCGTGCCTATCTTGGTCAGCGTGTGGCCGCCGCCATTGAGTTGTCTGCCGCCGAGGCCGATGTCAAACCGTCCCGAACCGCCGATCGTGGCGTCGCCGGACAAGGTCAGGCCGACGGCCGTGTCGGCGAAACTGGTGCCCGTGTTGATCAGGGCTCCTTTGTGATCCGGACCGTCGCCTTCGATGGTGAACGCTTGGCCCAGCTTGCTGCCGCCAAAATCGAACGCGGCGCCCGACAGGACGTTGACGCCCGAGGTGTTGCCGAGGGCGCCGACCGAGCCGGCCTTCAGTGTGCCTGCTTCGATGGTCGTCGCGCCTTGGTAGCTGTTGGTCCCGCTCAGCGTCAGCGTGCCCGCGCCGGCCTTAGTCAAAGCGCCGGTCCCGCTGATCGTTGAGGCAATGCCGACGTTGTGGCCGTTGGTGCTGATCGTCGAGTTGGAGAGAAGGGCGAGGGTGCCGCTGTAGGTTTGCGGAGTGGTCGGTTCCCCAGGCCAGCCTCCGCAAGACAGGGTGCCGCCATCGAGCCGCAAATTCACCTGCAGGTCGCCCGCGTGCACGCCCAGGAGTTGCGCGTTTCGCAGAATCGTCAGAAAATCGCCGGCAAAGGTCCCGGACGCCGTCTGGTAGGTCAGCGAACTCAGGATCACTCGGGCCGGATCGACGACGTATTCATTTCCCGCGGCCACGGCGATGCCGTTGAACGTGAACATCGACTCACTGTCGGTGCCGTCATGGTAGATGGTTGCCCCATGGCTTGCGGAAGTCGTCGTCATTACCAACAGGACAAACGCGACACCCGAGAACTTGGCGGCATGGATAGCTTCAACGAACATCTCTTTCTCTTTTCCGATTTGGCCGGCGCATGCCGGCGAGGCCCCTCGCTAAGGTGGAGAGCGACTTCCAGTGTAACGTCGAGGATGGCCGTATGCAACCCAAAAGGCGGTTCTCCATCGCCAAGGTTCCTGGTGTCAGTTGCCCTCGGGCGGCAGGGCCTCAAATGACGCGCGGAGCGGCGGTTTCGGCTCGCCAGATCTTTTGACGCCAGCCGCGGCCCGCGCTATACTGATCGCGACGTTGGGCCAATGCCCCTGGCTGATCCGTGGGACCGGGATCTTGTGTCAATCAGAAGCCGGCTCTGCCTGACGATGCCTTGACGACGGGAGTCACTTGATGACAACGATTCGTGCGAATGGTGGTGGACTGCCCCTTTCCGACGCGACGGTAGGCCGAGCGGCCCGCGGCTTCCGGACGGGGGGAGCCAGGCTGGTGGCGATCCTCGGCGTGCTGCTGGTCAGTTGCGCAGTTGCTGCGGGAGCCGAGAACGTGCGCATCGAGAAGGATGTGGCCTATCTCGGACCAGACCGGCAAGAAAAGGGGGACCTGTACCTGCCGGCCGAGGTGAAGCCGGGCGTGCGTTGTCCGGCCGTGGTGATCATCCATGGCGGCGGCTGGTCGGGCGGCGTGAAGGACGCGGCCCGGGAGATCAACATCGGCACGACTCTGGCCTCGCACGGCTATGTGGGCTTCAGCATCGAGTACGTCTTGGCCAACAAGGGCAAGCCCACGTGGCCGCAAAACCTTTACGACTGCAAGACGGCCGTCCGATGGCTGCGCAAGAACGCCGACCGGTTGAACATCGACCCGGCGCACATCGGCGCCATCGGCGGTTCGGCCGGCGGACACCTGACGGCGATGCTCGCCGTGACCGGCCCTGAGGCTGGCTTGGATCCCAAGGGGCCTTATGGGGAATACTCCTGCCAGATTCAGGCTGCGGTCGATCTCTACGGTCCGGCCGATCTCATGACCTGGCCGCCGGGCAGCAAGGGGCTTGGGATGTTGCCCGGCACCCGGGCCGAGAAGCCGGAACTCTACAAGCTCGCCTCCCCCGGCACGCACGCCGACAAGAACGACCCGCCGATCCTGATCCTCCACGGGACGGCCGACAAGACGGTGGACGTGGCCCAATCCGTCGCGTTGGCCGAGGTGCTCCGGCGCGCCGGCACGCCGCACGAACTGATCATCGTCGAAGGCGCACCGCACACGTTCCACCTCCAGCCCAAACAACGCGACCTGCGCCCGGTCGTGCTGGAGTTCTTTGATCGGTATTTGCGACCGGCGAAGTAGCCCTGGGGCGAGCGATCTTGCCAAGCTCTACGGAGTGTGAAGAACATGAAGATGGGTTGGTGGTTCGCCTTGGGGATTCTGGCGTTGGCGGAGATCGCGGCGGCCCAGACGCGAGAACCCTACGCCGGTGCGATTTCACTGGCGGTGCCAAAGGAATTGGGCAATCAGCGGCTTGCCGAGATGGGACTGGTCGATGTCACGGCCGCTCCATTTTCGGCTGATCCGACCGGAGCGAAAGACTCGACGGAAGCCCTGCAGCAGGCGATCCTGTTTGCCCGCGAGCACCAGATGGTCGCGTTCTTCCCGCCGGGCACCTACACGATTCGCGACACGTTGGAGTGTGTCCACGGACGCCACGACCCGGCGACTCGCAAGGTCCGCCGGGGCAACCGCGACTGGCCGTGCGTGCTGGTGGGCTCTCGATCCGGCACGCAGCGGCCGGTGATCGTGCTGGCCCCGAATTCGCCCGGGTTCGGCGATCCGGAGCATCCGAAGTACGTGATTTACCTCTGGGCTCGGGCGGTGGATGAGGGGACTTACGACGATCCACAGCCGAACATCGACATGAACCAGATGTTGGTCGGCATCGATGTGACGATCGGACCGGGCAACCGCGGCGCGGTCGCCATCCGACACCGAGCAGCGCAGGGGTCGTCGATCCAGGATGTGACGATCGACGCCACCCACGGCTATTGCGGGTTGGAAGGGGGGGCCGGCTCGGGCGGCAGCCATGCCGGCGTGACGGTCATCGGCGGACGGATCGGCGTCGATCTCCGTCAGACTCAGCCGGCCCCTACGATCACGGGCTTCACGCTCATCGGGCAGACCGACACGGCGGTGCTCTACAGTGGACGCCAAAGCCTCGCGGCCGTCGGGTTGCGGATTGAGAGCGACACCACGGGCCCCGTGATCGTCACGCGGGAACCGTGGGCCCCGCACAACGGCCAGGTCTGTCTGATCGACAGCACGATTGTCTTTCGCCAGCCCGGCGCCAACACGGCGATCGACGCCGGGGCCAGTCTTGTCCTGGAGAATGTCTATTTGCGAAACGCGCGGACCATCGTCCGCCATGGCGGGAAGCCACGGTTGCAGAGCGACTCGCTCGGCTGGACTCGCGTGGGCCGCTATGCGTTCGGCCTCGATCCGCCGATCACCCCGCGTCGGATGAGCCAGACGGAACTCCAGTATCGCATGCCGGTCTTCGTCGACGGCAAACGGCAGGAAGCGGCCTTGGCCGAGGATCTCCAGCCGGGCGCCACGCCGCCGGAGGACCTTCAATCACGCCACCTTTGGGGCGACGCGTTCCCGACATGGGAAACGCCCGGTGCGGTCAATGTGAAACAGCCGCCGTACCGCGCGGCTGGCGATGGCTACACCGACGACACCGACGCGATCCAACGTGCCGTGGACAAGCATCGAGTGGTCTTTCTGCCCAAGGGAATCTATCGCATCCGGCGAACGATTCGCCTGCGGCCGGACACGAGGCTGATCGGCGTTCATCGCTGCTTCAGTTGGATTCTGCCGGACAAGACCGCCGGCGGCGAGTTTGGCGACGCCCAAAACCCTCGCCCGCTGGTCGCGACAGCCGATGCGGCGGAGAGCGCCGCCGTCCTGGCCTTCCTGGGGCTGCGCACGTCGTGCCTCACCCCGGGCGCCTACTGCTTGGATTGGAGGAGCGGGCGCCGCTCGGTGTTTCGGGCGGTGAACGTGGTCTTCGATGCGTGGCCGCGACAGCAGGGGAAAGTTCCGGCCTACGATCATCCCTTGGTGATCGTCCAGGGAAACGGGGGCGGCCGCTGGTACAACTTCCACCAAGAGAGCTTCTCCTGCCAGGGGCCGAACTACCGGCATCTCTTGGTCCAGGGCACGCGCCAGCCGCTGCATTTCTACCAGTGTAATCCCGAGCATGCCAGATCGGACACGAACATGGAGATCCGCGATGCTCAGTTCGTGTCGATCTACGGACTGAAGGGGGAGTACAACCAGCCGATCCTGACCATCCGCGATTCCGACAACATTCGCGTCTTCGGCTATGGGGGGAACGCCGCCGCTCACCCCGGCCGGTCGCTCTTCGTGGTGCAGCGCACGCCCAACGTCCTGCTGGCCAACCTCGTCGACTCGCCCCGCCTGGCCGGGGCGGGAAGTGCGGAGCATTTCGCCGGCCAGGGAGTCGATCCGCATCTCTGGCACATGGTTTTGGACTCGCCCAGCGAGGGAGCGCCGCTCCTCACTTCCCCGCTCGACCGACCGGTGTTCTATTTGCGGGGCAAGCCGAAAGGCGAGTGAGCGGCCGGTCCGCGTACGGCCCGCCGCTGAGCGAACACGACGACCAATCCGCCAATCGCGAGCAGTCCGAGCGTGGCCGGCTCCGGTACGGACGAGGCATAGTAGCGGACGTAATCAACGTCCATCTTCGTCGTGCTGGTTGCCAGACTCCCGTAGCCGCCTGTCGGAATGTCCCCGGCCCAGGAGTTGTCCTCGACTTCGGAACTGAGGAGGATGTATTCGGTCCGGTTGGAAACGGGATTGGCCGAGTACGTGAGACGGTCGTCAACAAAGAAGTTGTAGGTCGTTG
>JBDKTH010000414.1:0-2926 GCA_039680305.1 Thermoguttaceae bacterium
AAGACTACGGATGCCCCACCACGCGACTCTCGCAAAAGGTTCGCTAAAAAAGAATAGGTCACGCCGCGGTGATCCCTCCGCCAACCGCGTTTTTTTTCGCGTTTTTCCCCTGCCGTCTGCCATGGTGTCGACTCTGCGGATACGGCTTGCCACAGCGGGGGGGATATGCCCAGGAAATTGCGTGGGGAATCGGGGCCAAATCTTCGAGACGCACGCACGCTCCCCCAAGATTTCGGGAGACGCGTCATCGCGGCAACTTGGCAAACAGGAACAGCTTTCGCAAGGAACGGTCATCCATCCCTCGCCCGGCATCGGCCGCCCGGCATCGGCCGCGAATGGCGGCCATTATGACGGGTATGTCTTAATTCCCCCGCGGGGAAAGCGACATTCCGTGCGTCCGGTTTTGGAGCAGGCCTTAGCTTTCCTTCAGCTTGGCCAGTTCGGCCTCGGCCTCGGCGACCTGCTCGAGGAGGGTACGCAGCTCGGCCGGATCGTCGGTCTGCTTTTTGGCCCCGGCCAATTGTTGACGGAGTTTCTGGAGTCGCTGGTTGAGCGTATCGATTTTCTTCTTCGCTTTTTTGTCCATGCTCGTTCCTCAAACGCGGGCAAATCCCGCGGCTACCCGATTGCTCACTGATCTTGATGTTGCGTCAAGCGGTCGACCAGGGCCAAGGCCTGGTCTCTGCTGTGAATCTGGTCGTCCAACTGCGCGTCGCGCACCGCCTGCAAAAGCGACTTGAATTGAGGGCCAGGACGAATCCCGTGGCGGATCAGGTCGTCGCCGGTCAGCAGGGGCGGCGGGTCAAGCTGCGGCCGGGGGCGCTCGACGAGTTGTCGACACCAGGCCACGTCTTCCCAGTGGCCAAGGCCCACCAAAGCCCGGGCTTCGGTCAGCTTCAGCAGGTCGTCGCTCCCTTCGTCGACCAGGATCGGCTGGAGCGCCGACCAGGGCTTTGCCCGCGAGCCGTCGAGCGAGGTCTGGTGTTCCACCAGCCATCGCACCCGTTCGGTTTCCTTGTTCGCCAGACGCCACCGTTGACAGACCTTTTCCGCCGCCTGGGGACCGACCCACAAATGCAGCAGGGCAGCCAAGGCCAACGCAAATCGCGGCTGGCGCAGGTGGGCCAGCAGCGACGACGCCAATTCCAGGCGACAAGGATCCTCCGGAGCAGAGAATATCTCCGGCAGGATCACGACCGCCAGGCCGGTGTCGACCAACAGCCGCAAACCGCGAGCCCGGTCGGCCGCTTCCAGCAACCGGCGCATTTCCTGCGCAATCCGCTCGGGGCTGACGACCGTGATCTCGGGAGCCATCTGCCGGATCGCCGCGAACGTGCCCGGATCGAGTTCAAAACCGAACGCCGCCGCAAATCGCACCGCCCGCAACAGTCGCAGCTTGTCCTCGCGGAACCGCTCCAGCGGATCGCCGATCGCCCGGACCAGGTGTCGCTGGAGGTCCTCGCTGCCGCCCACGTAGTCGAGGACCTGCTCGGCGATGGGGTCAAAAAACAGCCCGTTGATCGTGAAGTCGCGTCGCAGGGCGTCTTCGCGGGCGTTGGAGAAGGTGACGCGGTCGGGATGGCGGCCGTCGCTGTAGGTGGCGTCCTGGCGGAAGGTGGCCACCTCGATCTGGCCGGCGCCGCTGGGACCGAGGATGGTAATGACGCCAAAGGCCGCGCCAATGGCCAAGGTCCGCCGGTGCCCAAACAGCTCGCGTATCTGCGGGGGCACGGCCGAGGTGGCCACGTCATAGTCTTTCGGCACCCGGCCGAGCAACTGGTCGCGCACGCAGCCGCCGGCCCAATAGGCCTCGAAGCCGGCCTCGCGGAGCCTGCGTACGACTTCGAGGGCGAACTGACGTTGTTTTTCCGGGATCAATCCAGCCATACTCGCAGGTTAGCGGGAATCCCTCCCTCTGACAACCACCCAGCCACCGCCCTCCCTCCGCCTCTTGCAAGGTCACACCCCGGCGGCCCACTTGTCTCAGGGCCGGCCCACCATCCCGGCGACGCGGCGCGTTCTCGTCGTCCCCCACAAGAAGCGGGGCTTGCGTGAAAGCGTTTGCTATTCTAAAAAACAATGTGCGCCGAAGTGGCGGAATTGGCAGACGCGCTAGGTTCAGGACCTAGTTCCCGTTAAGGGAGTGCAGGTTCAAGTCCTGTCTTCGGCACCTTGCAGCATAAGGACTTACGTCGATACGGCGTGAGTCCTTTTTTCGTTCTTGTCCACCGAGTTTACAACAATCTTACAACACATGGCACTCGTGTGGCATCGTCTGGCATCCAGCCCCGCCAGCGATCTTCACCTCTTGACGCCCCCAAAATGATGCCTTCCGAAGGCTGATCTGAGGTGTCGCAGGACTGCTCCGTCGAAAGCCGTCCTCATCAGATTCGCCTCCTATTCTAAGGAGTAGCGAATGGCATCGCTGCGTCGAACCCCATCCGGCAAGTTCATCGCTTGCTTCCGTTTTGCCGGTCAACAACATCAGCGAGCGTTGAAAACGGAGGTTCCCGATGCGGCTCAGGCAGCGCTCGGCGCGATCGTGAACCGGATCTATAAGCTAACCACGGGTGATCTCGTGGCCCCCGCCGATGTGAATATCATCGAATTCATCGTCTGGGGGGAGGCCGCCAAGAGAACCAAAGCCCCGCCAGAGGAGGGGCAGAACCAGACGAAGCCCACTCTTGAAGAACTCATCCCCGCGTACCGTGAGGATCAGAAGGGGCTCAAGGCCGACTCCACGTTGGGCACCGAGCAGACCCATCTGAACAATCTCAAGCGATACCTGGGGCCACGACTCAAGCTCCCCGTCGACCAGATCACGGAGGACGACTTGAACACGTTCTTAAAGCACCGTGAAGAGGAAGCCGAGGGGGTCACGGTGCATAAGGAGCGGCAGACACTTCTGGCGTTGTTCAAGTGGGTA
>JBDKTH010000336.1:0-18418 GCA_039680305.1 Thermoguttaceae bacterium
ACGATTCGGCAAAAATTGTGAACCATTGGGCTGGCCGGACGATCTTATCCCGAGATGAGAAGGCTGGCCTTCAAGGCAATTCGTCATTACCCCACTAGCACAGGAGCATCAGAGTCCCCGTGAACCAGCATCGTAAACTCCAGGAATGGGTGGAAGAAATGGCTCGCATGTGCGAGCCGGAGAGCATCGTCTGGATTGATGGTTCGGAAGAAGAAAAAGAACGGCTGACCGACGAGGCCGTGGCTACCGGGGAACTCACGCGGCTCAACCAGGAGAAGATGCCGGGTTGCCTGTACCACCGGACCGCAACGAACGACGTGGCCCGCACCGAGGATCTTACCTACATCTGCACGACCCTCCGTGAGGATGCCGGCCCGATGAACAACTGGATGTCGCCGGCCGAGGGCTACCGGCGCGCCGGGGAGATCTTTAAGGGGGCGATGCGCGGGCGCACGATGTACGTGATCCCGTTCTCGATGGGGCCGGTCGGCTCGCCGTTCAGCAAGATCGGCGTGGAGTTGACCGACAGCATCTACGTCGTCTTGAACATGCGGATCATGACCAAGGTCGGTTCGTCGGTGCTCTAGCTGCTTGGCACCGGCGGCGAGTTCACCAAGTGTCTGCACAGCAAGGCCGACCTCGACATCAAGCGCCGGCTGATCCTTCACTTTCCGGAAGACAACACGATCTGGAGCGTCGGCAGCGGCTACGGCGGGAACGTACTGTTGGGCAAGAAGTGCCTGGCGTTGCGCGTTGCCAGCTACTTGGGCAAGCGTGAAGGCTGGCTGGCCGAGCACATGTTGATCATGGGCGTGGAGAACCCGGAAGGCCGGGTCGAGTACATCGCCGCCGCCTTTCCCAGCGCCTGTGGCAAGACCAACCTGGCGATGATGGTTCCCCCCGAGGGGTTGAAGATCAAGGGGTATCGCATCTGGACGGTCGGCGACGACATCGCCTGGATGCGGATCGACACCGACGGTCGCCTGTGGGCGATCAACCCGGAAACCGGGTTCTTCGGCGTGGCCCCGGGGACCAACTCGAAGACCAACCCCAACATGATGAGGACGATTACCCGCAACACGATTTACACAAACGTCGTGCTGACGAAGGACGGCGACGTGTGGTGGGAAGGCGGCGACGGCGAGCCGCCGGCCGAGGGTGTCGACTGGCAGGGGCGTCCCTGGAAGCCGGGGCTGAAAGACGAGCACGGGAAGGCCGTCCACGGGGCGCACGCCAACAGCCGCTTCACCGCCCCGCTGACGCAGTGCCCCTCGGCCTCGTTCCGCACCGAGCACCATCACGGTGTGCCGATCTCGGCGATCATCTTCGGCGGTCGGCGGTCGCGTCTTGCCCCGCTGGTCTACGAGGCCTTTGACTGGGAGCACGGCGTGTTCATGGGCGCCACGATGGCCTCGGAGCGCACCGCCGCTCAGTTCGGCAAGATCGGCGAAGTTCGCCGCGACCCGATGGCCATGCTGCCGTTCTGCGGCTACCACATGGGCGAGTACTTCGAGCACTGGCTCAGCATGGGCAAGCGGATGAGCAACGCCCCGCGGATCTTCCACGTGAACTGGTTCCGCACCGACGAGGACGGCCATTTCCTTTGGCCGGGCTTCGGCGAGAACCTCCGCGTGATCGAGTGGATCCTCGACCGCTGCCGCGGCGAGGGCGACGCGATGAAAACCCCCATCGGCTACGTGCCGGCCGCGGAAAGTCTCGACCTCAACGGGCTGGACATCCCCCGCGACGACCTGGACATGCTCTTTGCCGTCAACCGGCAAGACTGGTACGACGAGACCGAAAGCGTCGCCGATTTCTTCCAGAAGTTCGGCAAGCGCCTGCCGCGGGTCCTGTGGGATCAACTCGAAGCGCTGCGACTGCGGCTCCGGGCGCCGATCTCGCTCTTGACGCCGGGCGCCGAGATTCGCCCCTTGGCCGCCGAGCTCAACGAGGTGATCGAGCGGGAGAACCCGCATGTCTACTCGATGCTTTCCGACCTCGGCAAGCGGCTCTTCTTCCCCAAGGGGATCCTTGCCCAGAGCGCCGAGGCTAAGGAAAAGGCAAAGCGTTACGATGCCACGATCGGCATCGCCCGCGAAGGCGGCAAGCCGATGTTCCTCCCGTCGATCATGCGGTACTTCAACGACCTGAGCCCCGCCGATGCGTTGACCTACGCCCCGGCCACCGGTCGGCCCGATCTGCGCAAGAAGTGGCGGGAGCACGTGCTGGATAAGAACCCCAGCCTGAAGGACAAGAGTTTCTCGACGCCGATCGTCACCAGCGGCGTGACCCACGCCTTGAGCCTGGTGGCCGACCTGTTCGTGAACAAGGGCGACATGGTTCTCGTGCCCGACATGTTCTGGGAGAACTACGAGCTCTTGTTCAGCGTGCGGGGCCAGGCCCAGTTGGCCTTGTACCCGTTCTTCAACGCCGGCGGCGGATTCAGCATCGAGGCCCTTCGCCAGGCCCTCGCCACCCGGGCGGGAAGCTGGAAGACGGTCCTGATCCTCAACTTCCCCAACAACCCCACGGGCTACGCGATCACCAAGTCGGAGGCCGATCAGATCGTCTCGATCCTCCGCGAGGCGGCCGATGAGGGGCGCAACCTGGTCGTGGTCACCGACGACGCCTACTTCGGACTCTTCTATGGCGAAGAGGTCCTCCAGGAGTCGCTCTTCGCGCGTCTGGCCGACTGCCACGAGCGGATCCTGGCCGTCAAGGTCGATGGTCCGACCAAGGAAGAGTTTGTCTGGGGCTTCCGCACCGGCATGCTGACCTTCAGCACGCGGGCCTTCTTCAGCCAGGAATCGCTCTACGCGGCCCTGGAGAAGAAAGCCGCCGGCGCCATCCGCAGCGCGATCTCCAACTGTTCCCAGGTCGGCCAGTCGGTGTTGGCCAAGGCCATGTCCGGCGCGGATCTGGCCAAGGAACGCGAGCAGAAGAAGGAGATCCTCGAAGCCCGGGCGAAGCAGGTTCAAGAGATCCTCAAGAAGCCCGAGTATGCCAAGTACTGGGAATCCTATCCCTTCAACGCCGGCTACTTCATGTGCCTGAAGCTCAAGGGGTTCGATGCGGAGACCTACCGCAAGCACCTCCTGGAGAAGTACGGCGTGGGCGTGATCGCCGACGGCGACCGAAACATCCGCGTGGCCTTCTCGGCGGTGGAGTTCTCCGAGTTGGAAGATCTCTTCGCCACCATGGCCGCCGCGGCCAAGAGCCTGCTGGAAGGCAACGGCGAGAGCAAGGCCTAGCCTCCGCTTCTTGTGAGTAACTTTCCGAGGGATGGCAGCCGGTCTGCCATCCCTCGCTGTCTTTGTGGACCTTGCGCGACGCATGTGCCGCGACCCGGGCCCGGGAATCGCGGTTCGCAGTTCGATGGATAACTGGTATGATGGACCGCCTCGCAATCCGGCTGGCCGCGGCAGATCGGACTCGTTCCGCAGGAACCATACCGCATGCACAACCTCGATTTGATCCTCACCTTGACCGCGGCTCTAACGATTGCCGCATCCCTGGGCTACGTCACCCATCGCCTCGGCCTCTCGCCCATCGTCGGTTATCTGATCGGCGGGCTCGTCGTGGGCCCTTACACGCCGGGATTCGTGGCAAACCGCGAGTTGGCCGAACAACTGGCGGAGATCGGCGTAATCCTCCTGATGTTCGGAGTTGGTCTGGAATTCCACCTCAAAGAGTTGTTGGCCGTACGGCGGATTGCCATCCCGGGCGCGATTGTTCAGAGCGCCGCCGCGACAATTCTCTCCGTTCTCGTTCTACGGGCGTTCGGTTGGGATTGGACGGCGGGGATCGTCTTCGGACTGGCCGTTTCCGTCGCCAGCACGGTCGTTTTGGTTCGCGTGCTCACCGACAATCGAGCCCTGCACACGCCTGCCGGCCATATCGCGGTCGGCTGGCTGGTCGTCGAGGACCTGTTCACGGTGTTGGTGCTGGTCGTGCTGCCAATCATCTTTGGAGCGAGTGAACCCAGCCTGGGTCGCGTCGGGCTGGCTTTGAGCGTCGCGTCGGTCAAGATCGCAATTCTCGTGGCCTTCACCATCTTCGTCGGCGGACGGATCATCCCTTGGTTGCTCGAACGGGTCGCCAACACTCGCTCCCGCGAGCTGTTCACCCTGACCGTCTTGGTTGTGGCGTTGGGAATCGCGGTCGGTTCGGCCAAACTCTTCGGTGTCTCGATGGCACTGGGGGCCTTCCTGGCTGGCATGGTCGTTGGCCGTTCCGAGTTCAGCTATCGCGCTGCCTCCGAAGCCTTTCCGATGCGCGACGCCTTTGCCGTCCTCTTCTTCGTCTCGGTGGGGATGCTGCTTGACCCTACGCAACTCCTCAGAACGCCGGCACTTCTCGGGGCCGTGCTGGCCGTGATCATGATCGGGAAGCCGTTGGCGGCACTCGCCATCGTCCTCTTCCTCCGGCAGCCTCTCAGCGTCGCCCTGCCCGTGAGCGTCGCGCTCGCGCAAATCGGCGAGTTCTCATTCATCCTCGCTACCCTTGGCCGGCAACTCGACGTTCTCAGCGACACGGCGACTAATGTCCTGGTCGCTGCCGCCATCTGCTCAATCACGGTCAATCCGCTGCTCTACCGTGCGACTGGCCCCCTCGAAAGGCGCCTCAAGCGATGGCCCAGGCTCCTGGCCTGGCTCAACTCACGAGCCGCGTACCGCGTCGACCTCCAACAGGCCAGCCGCGCCCCCCACCCCCTATTGGCCCCCAGCTATCGCGCCGTGATTGTGGGCTATGGCCCCGTCGGACAAACCATCACGCGGCTTCTGCGTCAGAACGCCATCGAGCCGACGATCATCGAGATGAACCTCGATACCGTCCATCGCTTGCGGACCAAAGGGGAATCGGCCGTCTACGGCGATGCCAGTCATCGGGAGACGCTGCTGGGCGCTGGAGTGCACGAGTCGGGAAGTCTGATTCTCAGTTCCGCCGGGATGCTCGCGACTGAGGAGATCATCCGCCAGGCGAGGGAGCTGAATCCGACCATTCGCATCCTTGCACGGGCCGTTTATGTCGGCCAACTGGAATCACTGCGGCGGGCCGGAGCCGAGGCGGTCTTCTCAGGCGAAGGAGAGGTTGCCCTGGCATTCACGGAGACAATCCTTCGTGGTCTGGGGGCCACCTCTGAACAGATCGAGCGCGAGCGGGAACGGGTTCACCAGGACCTTCTTGGTCGGCCAGCCCCCGCGAAACACACCATCTCGAAAGCTTCGTAAACAAGGCCCCCCGCTGCGTCGAACCGCCGTCCGAGGGCGAATTCGTCGCCATCCGGCCAGTTGCACCGCCGCCACCGACGGCCTGCCGCGTGACCGCTGAGCCCGGTTGCCCGTTCGACTTCCCTCGACGCCAGCCCTTGACGGCCAACGAGGACGGAACTATTAGTAGGCACAGGTATTGTCTTCGTTCTTGCCACCTCGCCCCCTACAAAACAGGCAACCTGATGAGACGACACTTCTTCGAAGCACTGTTCATTCTGGCCGTCCTCGCCGTCCGCCCTCTCCAGGCTAAACTCGTCGACACATTTCCCCTCGTTGTCCGGGCGGACAGCGAAGCAACCATCACCTTGGTCTTCGAAAATGAGCCTCTCCTCGCCACTCCCGATGATGTGCAGTGCGAATACATCTGTGCGGATGGGTTGACCGCCAAAGGCACGATCCTCGGTTACCGCAAAGCCGAGATTGTTCCCTGCAAGATCGACGGCAACTCCGTCACCGTGACAACGCGCTTTCGTGGGGAAACCGAACACACGTTGAGGCTCACCCAGAAGAGCTCCGACCCCAAGAAGCCGAAAATCCTCGGAACGGCCAGCCTCTATTCACTCAAGCCGGACTACTTCGCCCTTAGGCCGTATCGTGGAAACATGCATATGCACAGCAAGTTTTCGGACGGCGACAAGAACGAGACTCCGGCCTTCATGGTCGCAACCTGCCGCAGACTCGGACACGATTTCGCCATCGAGACGGACCACAATGCCTACGCCGCCTCACTCTCGGCGATCGAGGATCTCTCCAAACTCCCCACGGACATGAAAACCTTCCCCGGCGAAGAGGTCCACAGTCCCGACAACGGCGTCCATATCCTTTCGCTCGGCGCATCTGTGAGCATCAAGGATTGGTTTACCAATCATCGCAACGAATACGACACGGCGGTCGCTGCAGAGAAAACCAAACTCCCCGCCACCCTCGCCGATAATCTGAAACAGCCGATCGCCGCGTCTTTCGTCATCTGGAACAAGATCCGCGAGTGCGGAGGAGTTGCCGTCTTCGCCCATCCCTACTGGAGACCCGTGCACCGGCAGTATATCCCGACGCTCGTTTCGGACTATCTGCTCCAAACCGCCAGGTTCGACGCCGTAGAAATCGTGAATGGCGGCAGCAGCGACCTCAGCGTCCTCCACTACCATGAACTGCGGGCACAGGGACTGAAGATCGCCGCCATCGGGTCAACGGATGCGCATTCCTCCAAGAACCTGGAACCGGCCTACACCCTGATCCTCGCCGAAGAGCCAACCTTCCCGTCCCTTGCCAAAAACATCCGCCTCCGCAACTGCGCCGCTGTTGACATCGACCCCAAATCCAATCGTCAAACCGTCAACGGCGAGTTCCGGTTCTCCCGATATGCCATCTTCCTCATCGATCACTTCTACCCCAAGCAGAACGAAATCTGCAATGCGGAAGGCCAGTGGCTCCTCAAAGCGCTCGAGGGCGACACCGAAGCTCTCGCGGCGTTGAGAAAATCCCAGGGCACAACCCCCAATCTCAGAATCAAGTACTGGCAGAACTAAGGCCGCAGTTCCCACCAGGCCGTCTACGAAAAAAGGGGGCAGCCTCGCGGCTGCCCCCATCACCCCTCCCCAAATCTTGTCGAAGTGAAGCGTTACCTGGGCTTCACCATGAATACGGAGTTGTCGGCGACGCCCAGCACCGGCTGGAACGGTGCGTTGATCGCTTCGTGGGCACAGCGGCCGGGATACCAGACGAGGCGAATTGCGGCGTTCCAGTTTTCTTCTGCCTGGCCGGTGACGCCGTCGTGTCGCGGGAACAGGTAGTTGAACTCGGTCTCCAGCGCCCAACTCCTCCCCAATGGGATCGTTGCATCGCCGCCGATCAAGGCATCGCCGTAGCCGGTGAAACCGCCCCAGATCCGTCCCTGGCCACCGCCGGAGAAGTGGCGACGGTAGAAGAAGGCGTGGAGGTCGATTGCCCGCACCTCGAAGTCGAGGAGGACGCCGTCGGAGAAGTGGTCCGTGTTGAGGTGATAGGCGCCCCAATAACCGATTTCCCGCATGCAGTCGAGGCGGAGCGATAGCTCGCCACGGAGCTGTTCCAGGTCGGCCCGGGCGTAATAGTCATCGTGCAGATAGTCGAAGACGAGGGCTCCCTGCAGACCCCAGTCTTCCTCGGCCCGATGGAACAGGCCGGTGGTGAAGAAGACCTGATTGCGGCCGTCGTTTTCGTAGTACGGTTGACCGTTGACCAACGTGGTCTGGTCGCCGGTCAAGTTGCTTTGCGTGGCCAGAAAGCCCACCTGATAGCCCAGTCCAAAGCAATCGTCCGCGATCGGGGCCCCGAAGTTGAGCCCTTCATGGAAGCCGAAATTGCCGTTTCGGCCCTGGTCCAAGGGACCTTTGAACCCTTGGACGCCGCCAAAGAGCGAGAGGCCGCGGAGCCAGCAGAACCCTTCGGATCTGAACAGGCCGCAGCCGCTGCCGCAGTCCGGTCCGCACGTGCCACAGTCGCCGCAGCCTGGGGCACCCTCTAAGTAGGCGTCGGGAGCCGGCGGCCCATAGACGGCAGGATCGACGATCGCCCCGCTCTGTTCGACGATAACCCCCTCTTGCGGGACCACCACGCCGCCGACGGCGCTTGCGCCAGGATCCGCGACCACCGCGGGTTGCGCAGCCTGGTAAGACGCCGGACGGACGCCCCCGGACCGCAAGACCCGCTGCTGCCAGTTGCTGATCGTCGGCTGTAGGCCGTCGCTCACGGCTGAGGCAGTCGTCTGGCCGAGCCCCAGGCTGGCAAGGAAAAGCCACGCCCAACCGAAAAGGACGCCCAGCCCAACGCGACTCCTAAGCCGGCTCATTGTTATCTACCTCACACGAGTGGTATTGAACACTAGACTCCTGGGCATTCGTCCTGGATGTCGCATGTATCGGCCCGTCTTAATCGGAACTTTCGTTAAAATCGACAAAGTTTGCGGAATCGGCAAAGTCCACACGGAGAGCGTCTGTTTGCCAGGGGGGCTTGTGCGTGATTCAAATGGCGAGCGAAGCGGGGGGCAAGACGCAAGATGTCGCGAGCGGTGTTAAGGGCATGATTGGGCTCGCGGTTGATTCTGGCCCGGGGGTTTGCAGCAGCCAGGGATTCCAGGTAGGCTGGTGATCCAGATAATCCACGTACGACAACGTCAACTCACTGAAGGACGGGAGTATCACCACGGAGAGACGGAGGCGACGGAGAAGAGAAGAAGAGACCACCACGAAAGGCACGAAACACACGAAAAAAGGAAAAGGAGGGAAGGAAGAATCTGGTAGCTGAGCGTCCCTCTCTACCCTCTCTTCGCTGTCTTCCTTTTCGTGTATTTGGTGTTTTTCGTGGTTCCCATTCTCGCATTTCTTCTCCGTGTCTCCGTGGTCCAGATTCCCTCCCTCTGGCCCGGACCTAGCGTTCCAGCACGAGAGTCGGCCCACCTTTGGTCATGGAATCGGAGCCCGCGATGATCCGTCGAGTCATTCCCGCCGTCTTCTTGGTCAGCATCGTTCTTGGCTCGTTTACCCCCGTCGGATTTGGCGCGGAGCCATCGGACTGGCGCAGGGAACTGTCGCAGCCGGGGTCGGAATTTTCGCAGATGCCGTTCTGGTTCTGGAACGATGAGCTGTCCAACGAGGAGATCGGCCGGCAGATGGCCGAGTTTCGTCGCCAGGGCGTCTTTGGATTTGTCATTCATGCCCGGATGGGGCTTTCCAAAGAAATCCCCTACCTGGGCTCGCGCTGGCTTGGGCACGTGCGGTTTGCCGTGGAAGAGGCCGCCCGGACCGGGATGCGTGTCTGCCTGTACGACGAGGCGATGTACCCCTCCGGCTCGGCGCATGGGGCGGTGGTCAAGAGCAATCCGGCGTTTGCCGCCCAGGGGCTGGCCGTGCGATGCGAGGATGTCACGGGTCCCACGGAGATCAAGGCACCCGAGGCGTTGGGCCGTCGTGTGGCTACGGTGCTCCTCCGGCAGAACGGCCGCCAGTTGGAGCTTGACGGGGCCCAGGTGATCCGCGAGGCGGCCTCCACGATCCGGATGCCTGCGGGCAGCTGGCGGATGATGACTTTTTCGGCCGAGCCGTCCGGGGGCCACATCCGCGGCGTCCACTTTGGCGAAGACGATGGCCAGCCCGGGGCGCCGGCCGCAGCCGATCTGCTCAACGTCGACGCCATGAAGGCGTTCTTGCGTCTTGCCTATGAGCCGTACGCGGAAACCCTCAAGGATCATTTTGGCAAGACGGTGATCGGCATTTTTACCGACGAGCCCAGCTTCTTAGGCCGCGGTCCGCGCAAAGGCTTGCAGCCGTGGACCACGGGGCTAGCCGAGGATTTCCAGCAGCGGCGTGGCTACGATCTGCTGCCCGTGCTGCCGGCCCTGTTCTTCGACGTGGGCCCGCAGACGGCCAAGATTCGTGGCGACTTCCATCGAACGCTTGCTGAACGACTGGACGCAAGCTATTACCAGCAGCTTTCTGAGTGGTGCGCACGTCACGGGATCGCCCTGACGGGCCATCCGGCCGAAAGCGACGAGATCCGGCCGCTGCGACTCTTTCAGATCCCCGCCCAGGACATGGTCTGGCGCTGGGTGCTGCCGGGCAGCCCGACGATGTTGGACGGCGCGAACAGCACTGTGGCCAAGTGTTCCAGCAGTGTCGCCCGGCACGACGGTCGGCGCCGCAACGGAAACGAGATCTATGGGGCCTACGGCTGGCAGTTGACCATGGACGAGATGAAAGGCCTGGCCGACTGGCTCACGGTCCGCGGCGTCAACCTCTTCTATCCCCACGCCTTCTACTTCTCCCTCTCCGGTCCCCGGGCGTTTGAGCGACCGCCAGAGTTGGGGATCGGCAATGCCTGGTGGCCGCACTATCGCCTGTTTGCCGACTACACCAGCCGCCTCTGCTGGCTGCAGACCGATAGTCGGCAGGTCTGCAACGTGGCCGTGCTGAGCGTCAACAACCACTTGCCTTGGCGTGCGGCGGCCTGGCTGCTCCAAAACCAGGTCGACTTCAACTACCTGGAAGACTGGCGGCTCATGGAGCAGGCACGCGTTGCCGATGGGAAGCTGAACGTTGGCCCGATGAGCTATCGGCTTCTCGTCGTCGACCAGGACGAGCCGTTGGCGGATGCCGTTGTCCAACGGGTCAAGGCGTTTGAAGCGGCCGGCGGCATGGTCCGTTTCTGCCGCGAGGCTCCGTCGCCCGAGATGATCGCCGGTCTGGAGCGGGACGTGCGGCTCGATCCACCATCGACGGATCTCAGGTATGCCCATCTGGTCAAGTCGGGCGTCCATTTCTATCTGCTCACCAACGAAGGCGAGCAGCCGATCGAGACAACGCTTGCGTGCCGCTGCCTGGGGAAGGCGGAATGGTTCGATCCGTGGGCGAACGGCTACCAGCCGGCCGCGGTGGGTCGCTTGTCGGACGCCACGATGGAGTTGCCGCTCCGGTTGCAGCGACGCGAAAGCCGGGTGCTTATCGTCGATCCGAGGCAACCGGCGACCGTGACCACACCTTCGCGAGAGCCTGTAGAAAAGTCGCCGGCGATGGCCCTTGCCGGCCCGTGGAAGATCACCGACGCGGCGGGTAAGGCGGTCGGCGATCGGCTGGGCGACTGGAAGGAGCTGCCGGTCGGCGACAAGTTTACCGGCACGTTACGCTACCAGACCGTCGTGACGCTGACCAAGGATTCGCAGGCCAAGTACCAGCTTGATCTGGGCACGGTAGGCGATTGGGCCGTCGTGCACGTCAACGGCAAGTCGCTTGGCCCGCGGTTCTGGGCCCCGATGGCCTGGGACATCACCGACTCGCTTCGCGACGGGCCGAACGAACTGGTCGTCGAAGTGACCAACTCCCTGGCCGCCAAGTACGATCCCAAGCATCGCCGCCCCTCGGGGCTGTTTGGACCGGTGAAGATCCACATTCCCGGAAGGGGAATTGACACCGGACAGCCGGCCAACTAGAGGTAAGTATGAGAACCATCTCCGCCCCCCGGTGGCGGTCGAACTGTTTTTTCAGGAGTGCATTGATGTTGCGACGTGTGAATTGTTCTTGGCTTGTGACGTCGTTGGCCGTTTTGGGTGTTGGTCTGGCGAGCCCGCTGTTTGGCGACGAGTATATCAGCGGCAAGGTCTGGCCGGAGCCGAAGGTGGTCGATCCGGGGGCGGTCGGCGGGGTGCCGTCCGACGCGATCGTGTTGTTCGACGGCAAGTCGCTATCCGAGTGGGAAGGGGGCGACAAGTGGATCATCAAGGATGGCGTGGCAATCTCCAACGCCACCAGCATCCACACCAAGCGGGGCTTCGGCGACTGCCAGCTCCACGTCGAGTGGGCCGCTCCGGAAAAGGTCGTAAGCGAAGGCCAGGGCCGCGGCAACAGCGGTGTGTACCTGATGGCCACCTACGAAGTCCAGGTCCTCGACTCGTACAACAACAAGACCTACTTCGACGGTCAATGCGGCGCCTTGTACAAGCAGCGCCCGCCGCTGGTGAACGCCTGCCGCAAGCCGGGCGAGTGGCAGACCTACGACATCATTTTCACCGCCCCGCGGTTTGCCGATGGCAAGCTCAAAACACCCGGCTACCTGACCCTCATCCACAACGGCGTGTTGATCCAGAATCACACGGAAATCGAAGGCGCCTCGGCCTGGGACGCCCCGCCGAAATACACGCCCCACGCCGACAAGCTGCCGATTCACTTGCAGTTCCACGGCAACCCGGTCAAGTACCGGAACATCTGGATCCGGGAACTTTAGAACAATCCCGGGGACGATTCGAAATCCGAAAGGCAAGATTCGACAAGGCTCTCGTTCGTCCAAGAATGGCCTCTCGCCAAGACGCAAAGACGCCAAGAAGGGAAAAGAAGTTGTATCGTCCCTTGGCGCCTTTGCGTCTTGGCGAGAGTTTTTTCCCAACGTTACCATCTCGACTGTGGCCAGAGCGGAGAAGTGAATCGTGTACTCGACGTCGCCAAATCACGTTCCTTCTCTCGGCCTCCCCGGATGAACCTCTTCCTTTCTCAGCGAAGCCCCAACGTCCACACGCGTTCGGCGTTGGGCGTCAACGTCTGCTCCTCGCTGCGCCAGAGCAACGGCACGGTCTCCCATGCGCGGAGGGAGAGGCCTTCCGTCTCCGGGAGGCGAACGGCCAGCGCGATCTGGTAGGTGGGGACGAGGCGAAACTGGAGAAACTGCCACTGATCGGGAGTCTCCTGCTCAACGCCGAAGAAGGCGATCCGCGGGGGCTGGCCCGGCGTCAGGGTGAAGGCGAACCGGTCGAGCGGCATGGCCAAGCCAGTGCCCCGGGCTTTGATGAACGCCTCTTTGAGCGTCCAGAATTGGAAGAACCGCGCGTCGCACTGGTCCGGCGACAGCGATTGAAGCGTGGCGGCCTCCGCGGCGGCAAAAAAACGCGAGGCCAGTTCGAGGGCGTTCGACTTTCGACAACGGCTCTCCACATCAACGCCGATCGGCGGGCCCGCGGTCACGGCCAGGACCAGCACGCCGTCGGTATGGGAGAGGTTAAACTCCAGCCGGGGCTCCCGCGGCGACGATATGGCGGGTTTCCCGTGCGGATTGTACGAGAACTGCCAGGCCTCGGGGCGGACCTCAGCGTACTGCGAGAGCGTCGTGCGGATCAGGACCCGCCCGGCCAGGTATTGGAGCCGGGCTCGCTCGTTCAGAAAACGGCGTTCCCGGGCGAGTTCGTCGGGGGCGAGCAGCTCGCGATATCGATCGAGCAGGGCCGGATCGGTGACCTTGTCCAAGAGGACATACCAGAGGTCGACTTGGTGGTGCTCCAGGGAGAGTGAGGCCATGGCGATCTAAGATTAGGACCTGTCCAGAAATAACTTGGAGAATTGAGCTACCAATGAAGCAACAGCCGCGGGAAACCACCGGAAGTCTGCACTGGGGGTGGCGGCAGTTGCTTCATTGATGAACGACGAATTCCCGAAAAAAACTGCCAAAGAACCCCACCAGTCCCCCAGTAGAAAGAGAGAATCCGCCGTTGGTCATGGATTGCCAAGCGTCAAAGGCTCGGCGGATTCTCTCTTTCTAGTAGCTCAATTCTCCAAGTTATTTCTGGACAGGTCCTTACTCCGGCAAGAACCCGATCGCCCGACGAATGGCCGTGTCGATCTGTTCGGCGATCGTGGGCGTCAGCTCGCGTTGGCCGGCAATCTCCTGCAACGAGCTAGGCAGCGGCAATGGATCGCCCGCGGGCATGCGTACCGTGGCAAAGGCCATGGAGGTGGGCACCCCGGCAAACGTCTCGTTGGCGTCGACGTGCAAGGGGCATTTCGCCACACGTCCCAAGTGATACCGCACCGCCGGGAGACCGGTCAGGTGATACTGTCCTTCGGCGTCGATGTCGATCCGCCAGAGAACGGCTTCCAGGCGGCCCTCGCGGGGGTGCACCATGAAGAGGTACCGGTGGATCACCGACCGATGCTTGCCGTCGATGAGCATCACAGTCGGCATGTCGACCAGCAGCGAGGTGTCGGAACGTGCGAGCCGCACGGGCCGGTCCAGTTCCTTTTCCGCTCGGGCCAGCGCACACCGCTGGAGGAAGTCGAGATCGGCTCCGAGCTCGCTCTGGTTCTTGCTGCTGAGGATCACATCCGCGTCGCCGACACGCGTTCCCACGCCGTTGGCCACGGATTCGAGCCGGTAGGTCGGGCCGCGGGCCGTGTCCTGGCGGTCGACGCGAGCCACATAGGCGGTAAACAGGAGACTGGCCAGGTCGGCCGCCCGGGCGTGGAGTTTATCGACATCGCCGGAGGCCAACTCCGCCTGGCTCTTCGAGACCAGATGCGTCCAGCCCGGCGGTGGGCCGTCGACAATGCGCGTGCCCGGCGGGATCCGGCTCAAAGGACCCGGTTGACAGTCGAACGGGGCGCTGACGCTGGCCGTCGGCGCAGGCCGCGGGGCCAACGATAGCACGCTTGCCGCGATCACTGCGGCCGCTGCCCCAGCATGCACGACCCACCGGGCCTTCAACGTACGACTCCTCCCGTCCAACTCAGATGCGGCGATTCTCGCAGGTGTCAACGCGTCCCCATTGTAACGAGCCGACGCCTGGGCCGCAAACCGAGCTGAAGCCCCACCCCGCCTCCAGGGGCCGACAGGAGTCGATCGGGCCCTGAGAGGCAAAAGGTGGGGCTAGAAACGAGCGAGAGAAGAACTCGCGGAGGCCAGGCTACACCTGGAATGAACTGCCACAGCCGCACGTGCGGACGGCCAGCGGATTGTTGAACACGAAGCCCCGTTTGCTGAGACCCTCGTGGATGTCGATCTCCGTGCCATTGACAAATCGGGCACTCTTCTTGTCGACGGCCACGCGGATCCCATGACTTTCGCTGATCTCGTCTTCCGCCTCGTTGGGGGCGTTGTCGAAGGTCATCCGGTATTCAAATCCGCTGCAGCCGCCCCCGGCGATGGCCACACGAAGCACCGTCGTCTCGGGCATGTTCTGGTCGGTAATGATCCGCTTGACTTCGTTGGCCGCCCGCTGACTGAGTGTCAACGCCATAGGTCCTCCTTGCTTTTCCATTCGGTGAATTGCGTAAATCAGACTGAGCACCGTAATGCTATTCACCGTGCTGGTTGGGGACAAAACGGCACAGTGTCCCGCCAACGGTATCACGCCAGGCCCGGCCGACGAAGGCAGGACGACGAATCGAGCGAATGCCGTAAAACACAACCTTTCAAGACGTTACAAAGGAGGGGTGCGAAAAACGCCGACCACAAATCTTCTTCCGCTACCGCCAATGCATATCGCGAGACAGCTTGTCGAAGCACGACTCTTTCCCGCATCAGACAACCGGCTACGATTCCCGTGGGTTTCCACGCCGCGCGCAGCGCGAGGCATGACCGCGTTGGAGTGACGAACGCAATGACCGTAAAGACTTCCCCGGAATCCGACGTGACTTCCCACGACTGGGTGGCCGACTACATGGCGCTCAGCGAAGAGGCCGGTCTGGTGCCACTGGCCGCTGGTACGCAGGTCGAACTGCGCGGCGAGGATCGGGTGACTTTCTTGAACCGAATGTGCACCCAAAAGGTCGACAGCCTGACGGCCGGCCAGGGCTACGAGGCGTTCTTGACCAACGCCCGGGGGCGGATCGTGGCCTACGCGCTTGTCTTTGCCGGGGCCGAGAGTCTGATCCTGCACAGCGCCCGTGGCCAGGCCGAGAAGCTCCTGACGCACTTGGACTATTACCTGATCCGCGAGAAAGTCGAATTGCACGACCGAAGCATGGCCTGGTCGGAACTGCTGCTGGCTGGGCCGAAGGCCGAAGAACTGCTTGGGCGGCTGGTCGACGTTGACTTGCCCCGGGAGTATCTGGCTCACGTAGCAGCCGACTTGGCAGGCAACCGAGTCTCCATTCGTCGTCTCCAAATGGCCGGCCCCGCGACACTGCTGCTCTCCTCCGATGCGAAAGGGGGGGCCGAGGTCTCGCAATATCTCCAAGACGCCGGAGCGAGGCTCTGCGGTTCGCAAGTCGCCGAAGCCCTGCGCATCGAAGCGGGACGCCCGGAATATGGACGGGACATCAGCGAGGAGAACTTTCCCCAAGAGGTCGCGCGCGATGAGCGGACGATTTCCCACGACAAAGGATGCTACCTCGGCCAGGAAACGGTCGCTCGGATCGACTCTCGCGGGCATGTCAACCAGTTCCTGACGGGACTACGGTTTGAGATGGCCAAGGAAGTCGCGGTGGGCACGGAGGTGACCAGCGAAGGGCAGGTGGTGGGCTACGTCACCTCGGCGACCTTTTCGCCCCGGCTCAGCTCGGCCCTGGCGTTAGGGTATCTGCGCCGCGGCCACCATCAGCCCGGCAGCCGGTTGGAGTCCGCCGCCGGGCCCGTCGAGGTGGTCTCGCTGCCGCTGACGTCGCCCCGGCCAAAATAGACACTGGAAATTGGGCCAGCCGATCTGCTATGCTCACCTCTGGCGACCGCATCGCTCGCCCTAAGCCCCCCCTAACACAACCCGGTATCCCCTGATGCAATGCCGGAGAAGTCCGGGTTGTGTTAGGGGGGCTAAGATCTTTGACAATTTGGCAAACCCCTCCCGGGACGTTTCAGGTCCCCGGCATGCCGACTCCCTTCCACGAAGCTTGGGAGCATGTGATCGCGTTAAGCACATCGCGCCGATTGCGACGTGGTCGCGAAAACCGATCGGGGGAAACCGTTAAGGGCCGGATGCTTCCCTTCGGAGGTGGTGACAGGGGGTGAATTATGCAACACTCCCCCTAATTCTTACTAGAAGACTTGCGTTTTTTCGACGAGTCGGAAGTCCTTGGAAATCGGTTCCTTACGGATTGTGCATTCGCCCGAAAATTCGCAACAGCACACGCGGGGCTTTCCACAATTCTCTCGCTAAACCAGGGGGCCAATCTTTCGGTCTCGCCTGCTGAGTCGTCAACTTCCGAGAACCATCCCCCCTGACAGTGATTGCTGCCTCAGCTCAGCCGCTTCTTGGCTAGAACCACGTCTTCTTCTTTCTCGTAGTCGAGTTCGAAGCCGCGGTTGCGGAAGACGGCCAGCATCCGGGAATTGTCCTTGGAAGTCTCGGCCACCACGTGTTTAACGCCCCATCGCTTCGCCACTTCGAGACAGTAGTCGGTCAGCAGGCCGCCCAGTCCACGGCCGTGCCAGCGATCAACCACCAGCACGGCGTATTCGGCCGAGTCATGGTCCATGTCGGCGACGAGCCGGGTGGCACCGGCCAGTTTGCGCTGGCCGTTTTCTTCGACCTCGGCCACGATCCCCAACTCGCGATCGTAGTCGATGAAGCAGTACCGCGTGGCCATCTCGTGCGTGCTCTGCTTGAACAGGTAACTGAAGCGGAACCAGAGGGTCTGGGTCGAGCAGCCGGCAAGAAGCTCGTGCCAGAGCGGCTCGTCTTCCGGCTTGATCGGTCGCAGCAGGACCTCCGTGCCGTCCTTGAGCGTTCGCTCGGTGACAAACTCCTCAGGATACGGGCGGATGGCCAGATGGGCATAGGGCCGGACGCCGTGCACGACCATCTCGCGGTCGACGATGATCCGGGCGTCCAGGGCGACGACGTCCTCGGGCGTGACCAGCAGCGGGTTGACGTCCAGCTCCTTGATCTCCGGGTAATCGGCCACCAGGTAGGAGAAGCGGATGAGGATCTCCAGCAACCGATCGATGTTCCCGCCAGGCCGGCCACGGTAACCCTGTAACAGCGGCCACGACTTGAGCGATTCCAGCGCCCGGCGGGCCAGCGATTCGTTCAACGGCGGCAAGGCCAAGGCTCGGTCGCGGAACACCTCGGCCGCCGTCCCCCCCATCCCGACCATGATCACTGAGCCAAAGACCGGGTCCTTCTTGCTGCCGACGATCAGCTCGAAGCTGTGCGGATAGGTGACCATCTTCTGGAGCGTGGCGCCGAAGATCTGGGCGTCGGGCCGGAGTTCGGAGGCTGCCTTGACGATCCGCTCATAGGCCTGGCGCACCGCATCGTCGTTGGTCAGGTTCAGGGCCACGCCACCGACGTCGGTCTTGTGGGTAATCTGGGGCGAGTGGATCTTCATGACGATCGGATAACCAAGCCGCCGGGCTACGGCCACCGCTTCCTCGGAGTTGCGGGCCAAATGCGGCTTGGTGACCGGGATCTCATAGGCCTCCAAGAAGGCCTTGGAGAGGTTCTCCGACAGCACGTCGCCCCCTTCGGTCAGCAGCGTGTCGAACAGATGACGCATTCGCTGCCGGTCGAGGCTGAAGGCGACGGGAATGTCGCGCGGCGTTTCGTGGAGGATTTCCAGGTTGCGGGCATAGGACACCAGGTGCATGAACGCGCGCACCGCCTTTTCCGGCGTGGTGTAGGTAGGGATTCCCGCCTCGTTGAGGACCTGCAGGCCATCGCTGACCAGCCGACCGCCCATCCACGCGCCCAGAACCGGCTTGTGCGCGTGTTCGGCAAGCTTCGCCACGGCCTCGGCCGTGCCCGTGGCGTCGGTCATCGCCTGGGGCGTGAGGATCACGAGGATCGCGTCGACGCCCTTGTCCTGCAAGACGATCTCCAGAACCTTGGCGAAACGGTCGGGCGGGGCATCGCCCAAGACGTCGACCGGGTTGCCCCGCGACCAGTAGGGCGGCAAGTGTTCGTCGAGACGCTGGAG
>JBDKTH010000692.1:0-2177 GCA_039680305.1 Thermoguttaceae bacterium
CATCGCTTCAGGAGGGAAAGTGGACCTTTGCTCCAGTATTCTAAGTCAGGTCCGTCCCACTGCCTACTGCCCCCTGGAAAAGACCGATGACCAAGTAGGGCGGTGCCGAGCTTGCGAGGCCCGCCAGATCTGGGGCGGTGCTATGGCGGGCCTCGCAAGCTCGGCACCGCCCTACCTTACTGCCTACTGCCTACTGCCCCATGGGTTTTGACGAACAAGCGAGGGGGGAGAGGCACGGATCGCGGCCGGCAGAAGGCTCCAGAGGCGAGCCGAGGAGAGGGGGGATGCCGGCGACACGGGAAGGGGCCCAACGTTCTTGCGTGGGCCCCAAGGGGCAGGAACCGGTCTCACAGCCCAGGCGATGGGTGAGTCGAGTCGCCCAGGCGGAAACGGATTCCTGCCCCTTGGTTGTCTTGGTTATTTGAGCGTGCAGACCTTGGGAGTCGCACCCTCCGGGTGCTTGATCGCGATCTTCCCGGCGTCGAGGCACTCCACGCCGACGACGATCAGCAGGATCCCGATGAGCAAATAGAGCCCCTGCACCATGAGCTGAGTCTGAGTCCGAGAGAAACCGCCGAACGATAACTGCAACATATGAATCCTCCAGCACTCAGATCGACCCGCCTGAATCCAAGCCTTCAGAGAACCGCCGCGTGCGGCGTCGAAATCGTCGGTTCGCCTGTGGCTTAGATCGTTTCGTCCTTGCAAGCGCAATCTCGCAAACGCTCCTTCGAGCGAAGGGAATCGGCCGACGACATGGCCTGCCGAGACTGCCTTCCGCACGGATCGTCGGCTACTCTGGCGCGTGTCGCAATGACAGGGAACACGAGGGTAATGCGGCTCGAAACGAACCGATCGCTTGTGCCCGACATGCGTCCTCAGCATTGGCTCGCGCGGAGCCATCCGAGCGTGCCCGCTCCGAGTCCGAAGGCTGGGTGCGGTTCCTGTTGTTCCTTCGATGCGACATTCGCCATCGAGTCGGCCGGCACCGTTCCGGCAAACCCGGCGACTCGCTCCGGCTGGCCCCGCGCGAGTGAGGGTCTTCAGAACGCGTCCGATTCTTGAACGTGGTTGCCCGGCCCCGCAGCCATTCTCCATCCTGCCCAGCCACCCCATTTCTCTAGGCAAAATGCCTCGCTAGACACATCGTGGGGTTTTCGCTATCGTTCAGCCCCTTCGTGCTAGGGTCCGAGTACAGTTCTCGGCAAAGTCTGCCGAAAAAGAAACCGGTAGCGGTGCGCGAACTCTCGCGGATTGCCGCGAGCCTAGGCTTTTTTGGGACCGTAGCGGGAGGTGGAAGGGATTCCCCATGGACAGAAGGCGTTTTCTTGGTGAGACGGTAACCGGTCTTTTGGGGCTGGGGCTTTTGACGGCGAGCGGTTGCCGCAGTCGGCAGACGGCCCAAGTCCTCAAACCGGGTGAACAAGACATGGTCGGCAGCCACTCGGCCGGCGGAGAGACCTACAAGCCCCTGGTCGGTGAGGCGGTGGCCAAGCTCCTGGGGCGTCACAGCCGCCCCATGCAGGCCAGCTTCAACGGCGAGCCGGGGCCCATGCGGATCTGCTTCGTCGGCGTCGAGAACAAGAGTGTCGAGGAACTCGGCGACTTCAAGGAACAGATCTACCAGATGATCGACGCCAAGCTCCTCGAGGGGGGGAGCTTTCACGCCGTCAGCCGCCGCTACGTCGAGGCCGGGTTGCGCGAGACTCGGATGCGTCCCGACCAGCTCATGATCCCGCAGAACATGCGAACCTTTGCCGCCAGCATGGAGCAGATGGGACAGCCGTTCGACTACCTCCTCTACGCCACGATCAACTCCGGCACCACGCACAGCAACAAGGATTATCAGCGGGACTACACCCTGACCCTTGAGATGATCGATGTGCGTACCGGCCAGTACGACAAGCAGCAGGCCACCTTGAGCAAGGGCTACAACGTCTCGCCCATGGCCAAGATCAAGAATTTCAAACTGTTCTAGCGGTTGGTTTGCCTCCGGGGGGAAAGCGGGGACCGAATTCCGCGTTTCGCTTCGACCACGCGCAACTTGAAGCGACAAAAAGGGTTCGGGGTTCAGGATTTCGCTTCGGAATCGATAGACATCCTGACTACCCACCCGCCCCTGACCCCTGACCCCTGAACCCTGAACCCTGAACCCTGAACCCTGAACCTCCTCCTCG
>JBDKTH010001116.1:0-6675 GCA_039680305.1 Thermoguttaceae bacterium
TCCGGGGCCGAGGAACACGACCGGCTGCGCAAATGGGCCCACGGCCGCTGCCTCTCGGCCGACGTCCCCGGCGTGTATCAGTGTGCCGCGGCCGGACCGATCAAGCCCTCGCGGAAGATCCGCCGGGCCGAGCCATTGAACAACTGATGTACCCGGCGGGCTAGCCGCATTCCCTGGGGGCCGGGAGGCCAGGGAGGCTCGGGTTGGCGGTTTGTCTCACGAGTGTGGGACGCTGGGATGTTTATCTCTGATTACCGGCCGCGCGTCTTCCAACACGCGTCGGTGTGCGTCACCGACGTGCGAAACGGTCACTGTGTAGTGGAGTCGGCTTGTCTTCCTGATCAGCGGTGAGGTGGAACTTGCCTTCTGAGTCTGTCTGAGTGGCCCCATTTTCGCAAGTTCTCGTGACTATGATTCTGAGACGGCAAATTGGGACTCGCCAGCCTGGAGTTTGCAGTGCCCACAGTGCGCCGAGCCTACTTTGCAGCTCCCGACCGAAACCGGCCGTCCGACCGTGGCGTCCCTCGTGGCGTTCGCCTACTATGGCCAAGTGGTGGATAGCAAATGATTGCCTCGGCACCCATCCGACCGACGCTTGTCTCCGTCCGCGTTACTCGCGACGATCGCGGGAACTCTGCACTCACGCCGGGTTCCCGCCCCTGAAACCCTCACCTTCCCTTCGACCGCTCCCCAACCGGCGGTCGAGTTCAGCCTCGTTGGCAACGGCAGGCCTGCCCATTCCATGGCTAGTTGCCAATTCGTCCTCGGTCGCGGTACAATGCGGCTTGGCAGGATCGGCTTCGGTATTCAAACTACCTAGCCGTTCTGCTCCGCGGTCTGGTTCAGCATGATCTATCCTGCTCGCTCCTGGACAGCGTTTGGCGCAACTTCGTGGTCTCGGGCGGCGGGATAGAATCCCTGACGTAACTTGTGTCTTGTACCTATCGAGGCCCATACGTAGAGGTATCGCCATGCCGCAGCCAGTTGTCTTAAGGAATTCGAGGGGAATGAGCACGAGTACCTGGCAGCCATTTGGACTCGGTTGGAGTCAATGGTATTTCCGCACACTAACGGTCCCTACCCGGTGAACCATGGTGCTCGGCGCGTAACGAGGGTGGTTAAGAATGCTCTGGACCTGGCAAGGGCTGTGATTCCGGAGAGGTGCGGAAGCAACCGGACAGAATTGCAGGAGAACCTTCACATCCTATGCGCAGCCGCAATGATCCACGACATCGCTATGCGTGATGCCACGATGGTGGCGGAACAGCCTCGCGAAACGATTCGCAGTGGACATGCGGACTTTACGAAAATCTCGGAGGCTGTGAAGAAGTGCCAGATATCGCTCAAAGAACTAGACGTAGTTTGTTGGCTTGCCGCCAGCCATGCGACAAGCGAGACGGATGCCGCCGGCCTCCTTACCACGGACCAGAAGGTCAGGGTAATCGAAGAACGCTTCGTCAGAAACGGACAGTACCCATTTCTTGTCGCATTTGCCCGACTGCTGCAATTTGCCGACTTTCTTGACATCAACCCCACGCGTTTGAACGAGGGGTATGAACCGTCGGACTTCAGCCCGCGCCAAGGCGAACACTTCAGAAGACAGCTACTTTTCTTCACGAAGATCGATCCTGACAAGAAAGAGGTACGAATTAGCCACTCCTGTTACCAGGACGAAATCGCCGCTACCGAACGCATTCGCCTGTGTAATCAACTCATTGAGGATGCCCATAAGCACTTCAACAGTATTGAACAGTACCTTCCATCGAATTGGCAGCTTGTTACGCCTCCGCCGGAGGAGGACGGCGACGGCAACCCGTCAGCTTATGTCCCGACGGAACGTCGGATCCGCGTTCCAATCAGCGCCGATTGTCAGCTCCATCGCGATGAACGCCTGCGATGCTACGTGTGGCACACGATCGGCTATCTGAGTGGCACGAGCCGCGACGCTTGTGCCCTTAGGGACGAACGTCGGTCAACGCCGACGTTTTGCGGCCGATGCCGCCTTGCGGGTCTGTTCGAGGTGCTGCCGCTCCTGTTCGTGGACCTGAGCCAACTGGCGTTCCATCTCGCGATGCTGGTCAGGGGAGAGCATTGGGGGCGGAGCGACCTTGCCGCACCCTGCGAGAATTGTCGCACTGAGCAAGATTGCCGAAACAAGACCGAACCGTTGCATGAACCTGTCCTCCGAATATAAGGTTACTCGAACGAGACGGGCTGGCCGTCGTTCCGCACTGCCAAGCGCCGAAGCGTCTCGATGTCCATGGTGAACGAAATCGCGCGGACCGAGCCATCGACCATCGCGCCGTTGAAGATCCCCGGGTGGGAAGAACCGAATCGCCTGCTCCAGAACGCGCCGGACGTTTCCTTGGGATGTTCCGAATCGGGGGCGGGGGCCCAATCGGTCGAGACGATGCGGACAATATCCTCGTCGAAGCCCGCGTTGACGTACGGCTCGTTGTCCCCGCCGCTGCCGCCGAGATTCTCGACGTTGGTCTGTTTTTCACCGACCAGGAGCGTATTGGACGTGCCGTCGCGGACGGCCGCCAGGTTGACCGGCCCGACACACTTCCGCCGCACCACAGCGCCGTTTAGCGGTTTGCCCCAGGTGTCGCCAACGCAACCGGCATAGTCGGTCTTGGCGTACCCCGTGTCGCTCGGATACCGGGCCGCGATGCGACGGGTCGGACAGTAGTAGATCGGCACCGGCGACTGGTAGATCGTCGTGTCCTTGGATTCGTTGTAGAGATTCTGCTGCTCGACGAACGGCATGATCTGGTAGAGGAAATTCCAGTCGCCGCGGTTGTCGGCGTTGCAGCATCCGCTGCACACGTCGCCCTTGTCCTTGCCGGCGTCAGGCAGTGCGCCGAAGGTGTCGTGATAGTTCTGAAAGCCGAGGGCGATCTGTTTGAGGTGGTTCGTGCACTGCATTCGCCGCGCGGCTTCCCGAGCGGCCTGCACGGCAGGCAACAACATCGCGATCAAGATGCCAATGATCGCAATCACTACCAACAACTCGACCAGGGTAAAACCGTGCCGTTTCATACGCGTTTCTCCAGATCCTAGGGAAGAACTCCACTCGCCGAAGGCGAACGTCAACCATCGTTTCCATTCATTGTCCCGGTCCGTGTTATCGCCGGATGCGGAGACGATTGCCGTCGTGTGAGTCTTTGGTCAGGTTCCCGTTAGGGCCCGTCCAGGGTCCTTACGGCCAAGCCCAATTGGGGTTAGAATGGGGGGCGTGCCGCCGTGAGCACCGCCCGGTGCGGGGCGGCGGGAGCGATTCACCAACGAAGAAGGAGGAGGAATCCGTGAGAACAGGCATGATCGCGATCGGGGCTGCCTTCGCACTGCTTTTGGTCGCGGCCAGCGCGACCCTGCTGCTTGGCCAGGCTCCTGCGAAGCCCATCCCCAAGGAGGAGTTTGCCGGGAAGATCTTGGTGGTCTACGTCAACGGAACGGGAGAACGGATGGGCGGCACCTTGCGCGATGCCAAACTCATCCAGGTCGGCGGACGCACGTTCCTTGCGGGAATCGGCGTTGCTCAGGGTGAGGAATATCAATGGGCGGACGGGGTTCCTGTGCGATTCGCCTGGGATCAGGTGAGTTTCTACTACCTGATGACCGAGGAGCAGAACAAAGCCGCCGATAAAGCCACCCGCCGGCAGGCCGTGGCGGAACAACACCTCTGAGCTCGACTTTTGCCAATTACAGAGGACCGAAAACCTCGTTTGTCCGGGGATTCTGAAGGTGCCAGAGCACTTTTGGGGTTCATCCGGCCGAAGCGTACCGGGCTCTTGAGAAGGGTGGACCTGTTGGCTCCGCTGAAGGGGTGTGTGAGGAATTCTTCAGACGGGAGAGATCAACATGTCCACGAGTCTGGCGTACCATGCGTTTGGCGTCCGCGGCTACCGTTATGTGCGAACGGAGTATCGGGAAGGGGGGTGTTTGTGATTGACCAGGATCCCGGCGTGTGGCGATAGACCGCCGCGCGAAAGTTCTTGGCGAAGTAGGAGGACAGGAACAGCTCGAATTGTGGCAGGTCACGCTGTGCGCGGACCGTCAGGTCATAGTCGAGCGTGTCCGGTGCGGTCCAGCGATAGATGGCCGGCGACGAGGGCCTCGACGATCGAAAGAAGGATGCGTAGCGGCATGGCGACCGTCCTCGATAGGAGTGCCTGGAGCGAGGTAGGCAGTAGTCGTATCTCGTGATACTCTACTTTGTCGCCAGAAGCTCTGCAATCAGGGGGGCGATATGGTGAACCTGGCTTCAGAACCGCAGCGCGAAGCGGATCCCCGTCAGGAAGTCGGGGGCACGCTCGTTCAGGCCCAGGCCGGCCCGCCAACTGACCTGGAGGGCTTCGGTCCACAGGAAGCTCGTTCCGAGGCTCAACAGGTGTTGCGAGCCGTCCTCC
Organism: Thermoguttaceae bacterium; assembly: GCA_039680305.1. Lineage (GTDB taxonomy): Bacteria > Planctomycetota > Planctomycetia > Pirellulales > Thermoguttaceae > JBDKTH01. The sequence goes on from JBDKTH010001116.1 coordinate 4,413, forward strand.
GCCGAGCCCTGGTCGATGACCACGGACCACTCCATGAACGTGCCGATGCGATCGGTCAGCAGATAATCGACATTGAGCGTCTGCTCGAGTTGAGCGAAGTGGTCGCCAGCGAGTTCGATCAGGCCAACGCCGGTCGAGCCGCCCACGGTCCAACGGTCGCGTGGATACCAGCAGTAAAGCACTTCCGTGAGCGGTTGAGTGCTGGCCATGGTCAGCGGATTGCCGTCCAGCGAAATGGGGACCGCCGCCTGAATCGCGGTCTGCGGGCGCCAGCCGTCTTGCGGGAACAGGTCGAGCATGAAGCCGATGCTCGGATTGAGCGTTTCGCTGGTCGAGTAGGCCCCCAAGGCGTCGTCATAGTGGGTCGACACATAGCCCGGCCAGCCGAGTCGCAGTTCCAACCGCTCGGTCAGGCCGATCCGCAGGAGCATGTCGGGCAGGATGTGCTGGTCCACGTTCGTGCCGGTGATCCGATCGTGCACGAACGTATATCCGCCTTCGAGCTGGACGCGTCCTCGGGTCACGGCCGTGATCTGATCGCCGAGGTCGAAGCGGTTTTTGACCGCATCGGGCGGAAGCCGCTCGTCCAATGCCAACTCCTGGCCGGCCGCGTTGGACAGCCCCAGGGTGAGCAGACAGAGGGCAGTGAGGAACCGCATGGGATTGGGGATATTGGATCTGGGGTTGCAGATTTCGGATTTGGGATTTGAATCCGAGCGTTCGATGAGAGTCACTCGCCACTACCAATGCGGACCGAGCGAGGGACGGGTGTCCCCCGCTCGGCCCGTCAACTGGGAGGAGAGGGAGCCTGAAAGCAACTCAGCGAGTCCCGTGGAAATTCGACCGGGTTGAGGTCGGCCGGCCCGTGCTGCGGGTCTTCTCGACTTGTTGGAGATGCTGCTGGATCTGCTGGTGGCGAGCGGCCGTCTCCGCCTGGCCGGGCTGTCGCTTGGTGAGTTCGCGGGTGTCCGCCCGCGCAGTGCCCCGGGCCGATGCACCCAGCGTAAAACCCGAAGGACGAGTCATCCTCGACCGCGACGGCTTCGATCCGTCAGTCGTGGTGGTCTTGGAGGCAAACGGATTCAGCTTCTGGAGCGTTGTACGGTTCGTCTCCAGAGAACCTTCGGTCGCCCCAGCCATTTCCGACAGGTCTGCCACAGGCTGGGATGCGGGTTGCTCGGGCACACCGGGCTCGGTGGGCGTCGCCGGCGGAGGCGTCGGTTGGCTGCCGTCGCTCGGCACGGTCCAGCTCTGCTGAAAGTTGTGCGTCTGGCCGTTGGGCCCGGAGAAGGTTCGCTCGCGCTGCCGGGTCGTGCCGTCCCAACTCTGTGTGTAGCCGTGCTCGATCGTACGGCCATCGCGCAGGGTAATCACCTTCTCGCGTTGGAAGTTGTAGGGATCGGTCTCGGTGATCGTCGTGTCGTGTTGACGTAGCGGCGTGCCGTCGGGATTCGTCCACGTCTGCTCGCGGTGAATCGAGTAACCGTTGTCGGTGACCGAACGCTCGTACAATTGCGTGTGCTGGCCTTGGGGATTGGTCCACGAACGCTGATACGTGTTGCTCGTCGGCGACGTCGGACTGCCTGGGGCGGTTGGCGGCAACGCGGGATCTTGTATGTCGATCGGCGCCGGCGTCGGACTGTCAGGCAGGACTGGACCGACATCCTGCGCCTGAAGCACGGCGGCGCCAAGTGCCAACCATGCACCGGCCGAGATCGCCAATCGCGATAAAGCTCTTCGTTTCACGGGAATCGCCTCCTTGCTCTTCGCAAAAAGCAGACTACACGCCCCGTCTCTCCCCACGTGCCATTGCTTGCATCGCAGGCAGTGCTGCACCTTGGGCACGCGGAGGGCAATGCTTTCTATCGGACGATTGCCCGGCAGCAGTCCGCAGGAATTATCTGCCGACACTTCCTGCCGCGGAGGAGGGGCCTCGCAACCAAACGCAGCCGCCTATGATCTGCGTTGCTAGCGGCACTTTCTCTCCTCGCCCAACTGTCCTGTCGGCGTGTCATGCTGACGCGGAGGTTCTGAAGCGGCGGACCAGGTCGCGCAGACTCTCGACCTGGGCTCCCACCTCTTGGCTGCTGGAGGCCATCTCCTCGCTGCCGGCTGCCGTCTGCTCGGTGATCTGGGCAATGCTCTGGATGGCCGTGGAGACTTCCTGGGCATTGGAGGCCTGCTGGATCGTGGCCGCCAGCTTCTGCTTGGCCGCGTCTTGGTCAACCATGCACTGGACGAAGTACTGGAACGCACTTTGATA
>JBDKTH010000995.1:0-3062 GCA_039680305.1 Thermoguttaceae bacterium
CGATCAGTCATGCCTTTATTCTATGTCCACCCACCAACGAAGCAACTGCCGCGGGATGTCTAGCACCGACGGCTCGGCGGATTCTCTCTTTCGAGCCGGTCGATTCTCCACGATTCCTGACCGGGGCCTAACTGGCCCACCTCCTTGACCTTAGCATCGGCATTGTCCCGATACCCCGGTGCAGGCCTTCCGGAAAAAATAGGGATGACACTGTTGAAAGTAATCTGTGAACCGCCGTCTCCTAGTTCGCCAGGAGGGTGCTCGACCCGGCCGTGTCTCTTGGGGGCCTTACAATCGTGCCCGCCGTCACGGCCGACGCATCGCGTTCATTTAACCCGGCAATCCGCTCTTTCTTGTGAAGACCTGGGAATGGGATTATGTATGACCTCGATTTGAGTCCCCATGGGATCAACGTGACTCGCGTGCTGCGCAATCCGGCGCCGGCCCGCTTGTATGAAGATGCGGTGATCCGCGAGCTGGCAGCGCTCACATCCAGCGGGGCGCTGGCGACCAGTTCGGGCGAAAAGACCGGGCGCAGCCCCAAGGATAAACGCATCGTCGACGACCCCGAGAGTGCCGTCGACATCTGGTGGGGCAAGGTCAACATGAAGATCGACGAGGAGTCGTTCCAGGCCAACCGCCGGCGCGCGATCAGTTTTCTCAACTCCCGTCGGGTCGTCTACGTGGTCGACGGTTTCGCCGGCTGGGATCCGAAGTATCGGCTCAAGATCCGCGTGATCTGCTCCCAGGCCTATCACGCCCTGTTCATGAACAACATGCTCATCCGGCCCACGCGCGACGAGCTGGTCCATTTCGGCTCGCCCGACTACGTGATCTACAACGCCGGCCAATTCCCCGCCAAGCCGATGGCGCCGGCGGTGACCTCGACGACGAGCGTCAGTCTCTCCTTCGAGCGGGGCGAGCTGGTGATCCTCGGCACCCAGTACGCCGGGGAGATGAAAAAGGGCGTCTTCACGGTGATGAACTACCTGATGCCCAAGCGGGACGTCCTCTCCATGCACTGCTCGGCCAACGAAGGGGTCGAAGGCGACGTGTCGCTCTTCTTCGGTCTCTCCGGGACCGGCAAGACGACCCTCTCGACCGAAGCCCACCGGATGCTGATCGGCGACGACGAGCACTGCTGGAGCGACGACGGCGTGTTCAACATCGAGGGCGGCTGCTACGCCAAGAGCATCGACCTCTCGCCCGAACGCGAGCCGGAGATCTTTCGGGCGATTCGTTTCGGCACGGTCCTGGAAAACGCCGTGGTCCACGATCGCACCCGGGAAGTCGACTATAGCGACGCGGCGTTGACCGAGAACACCCGCGCGGCCTACCCGATCGAGTTCATCCCCAATGCCAAAATCCCCTGCACGGGCGGCCATCCGAAGAACATCATCTTCCTGACCTGCGACGCCTTCGGCGTCCTGCCGCCGGTCAGCCGGCTCACGCCCGAGCAGGCAATGTACCACTTCATCAGCGGCTACACGGCCAAGGTGGCCGGGACGGAAGTGGGGATCGCCGAGCCGCAGGCCACCTTCTCGGCCTGCTTCGGGGCGGCGTTCATGGTCTGGCATCCCACGAAATACGCCACGATGCTCGCCGAACGCATGCAAACGCACGGCTCGCACGCCTGGCTGGTCAACACCGGCTGGTCGGGCGGGCCGCATGGCGTGGGCAACCGCTTGCCGCTCCGCTACACCCGGGCGATCGTCGACGCCATCCACAGCGGCGAGCTGGCCCAGGCCCCCACGGAAGAAGACCCGTTGTTTGGCCTGCACTATCCCACGCAGTGCACGGGCGTGCCCGAAGAAGTCCTGGTTCCCAGGAACACCTGGCGCGATAAGGAGGCCTACGATCGGGAAGCCAGCCGGCTGGCCCTCCTCTTCCGCGACAACTTCAGCCAGTACGCTGGCGTGGCCAGCGAAGCCGTGCGCCGTGCCGGCCCGCGTGCCCCGGAGAAACTGGAAGTGTCCACCACCTCGGCCGCGATGTGATCGCCTCAGTTTGACGCCCGCCGGAGCTTCTGCTACCCTCCTGATAGTGCGGCTCTGTTACGGCAAAGCTCGGTTTGGCATGTGGATGTGATGATGCTTCGACTGGCGATTCTCAGCGTGACGGCTTCGTGGGTGTTCCTTCTGGCAAGCGGGGGATGTGCGAAAAGCCCGACGAGGGTCCAGCCGCCGATAATCGACGCGTCGGCCGCTGGGCAGAAGGCGATCGCCACGTACGATGTCAACAAGGATGGCGTGCTCAGCGGTCCGGAACTGGACAAGGCCCCAGCGCTGAACGCCGCGATGGCGAAGATCGACGCCGATAACGACGGCAAGCTCACGGCCCATGAGGTGGCCAACCGGATCAAGCAGTGGCAGGCTTCGAAACTGGGGCTGATGCCGGTAAGTTGCACGGTCCGCTTGGACGGCAAGCCGCTGGCCGACGCCACCGTCACCCTCGTGCCCGACGCGTGCTTGGGGCCGAACGTCCAAAAGGCGACGGGCAAGACCGACGCCAACGGCCAGGCTGCCTTGAGCGTGGCCAATCCCCCCGAGCCGAGCTTGCGTGGCGTGGCGCCGGGCTTCTATCGGGTTGAGATCTCCAATGCCAGCGGCGGCACGGAAACCATCCCGGCGGAGTACAACCAGCAAACGACCTTCGGCCTCGAAGTCGCCGCCGACTCCAACATCCCCGACAACGGCATCACGTACGACCTGAAGAGCAAGTAGCCGATCTGTCATGCGCGACCTCGACGAGTTGTTCGCCGCGCTAGCCAAGAGCCCCTTTCGCCGCCGCCAGCGTCTGGGAAAGAAAGACCGGGCGTATCTGGCCGAAAAGACGCTCCCCGTCGTCCTGGAGCACGCCCGTCAATTCCTCCTCCAGCGGCTGGCGCCGGCCGAGCCGGTGAACGACGGGCGCCAGACGCCGATGCGCGGGCATCCGGCCTTCGTGGCTCAGCACGCCACGGCCACCTGCTGCCGCGGCTGCCTGGCCAAGTGGCATGCGATCCCCGCCGGCCGAGCCCTTTCCGAGGACGAGCTCGCCTACGTCCTGCGGGTTTTGGAACG
>JBDKTH010000757.1:0-3127 GCA_039680305.1 Thermoguttaceae bacterium
TGTCTGGCAAGAAGTGCGGCGGCAGTTGCTTCATTGATGGACCGAAACTGAAGTCTCCTTGAATTGTCGAGAAACGCACGAGATACTCGCCTCCGCTGAGAAAGAGAGAATCCGCCGTTGGCCACCGGCTGTCCAGCGGCCGAGGCTCGGCGGATTCTCTCTTTCCAGTCGGTCCATTGTACAAGTTATTTCTTCGCGGGCCCTTACCCGGCCAGTTCCGTGGCCGTCTTGTTGAAGTAGGCGATACACTGGGCGATGTTGTCGAACGACTTGGGGGTGTAAGGCTCGTACTCGATGGCAAACAGGCCTTTGAAATTCTGCCGCCGCAGCTCCTGGAGGATCGCCGGGAGGTCGCCTTTTCCGGTGCCCCAGGGAACGCATTCAGCTTCCTTGCGTCCGAAGTCGCTCATGTCCTTCAGATGCAAGGAGATCAGCCGGCCCTCGAACCGCTTGAGCACCTCGGCCGGCTTGAGCCCAGAGCGGACCCAGTGGCCCGTGTCGGCGCAGGCCCCGATCCGCGGGCTGCGGCCTTTGACGAGCCCCAGGAGCGTGTCGGGGTTCCAGTACTTCGACGGCTCCGGATGGTTGTGAACCGCCAGGTTGATCTGGTACTGGTCGCAGAGCTTTTCAATCATGTCGTACGCCTCGAAGGGCGGCTCGGCCACGAGGATCCCAATCCCCAATTCCTTGGCGAACTCAAACGTCTTGCGGCAGACGTCTTCCTTGTCCAGGGCCTGGCAGTAGCAACTGACCATCTTGACATTGGCATCGGCAAGCCGCTGCTTGAGTTCCTTGCGGTCGTCGGCCGACATGGCCGGGTTGGTCTGGACCTTGGGCCTCGCCGGGCTCAGTCGCTGCCAGGTGAACCCCTCGATCTCGTCCAGGCCCAGGGCGACCACCTTTTCGAGGGTTTCCGCGAGAGAGAGCTGGTTAAAACTGTAGGCCGCACAGCCCAGCCGCCAGCCCAGCTTGGCCGCGCCCGGGCCGGCCTTGGTCGGACCAGCGGCCGCCAGACCGGGAAGCCCGAGGGCCAGGCCGGCGCCAATCGCAGTGGTGGTCTTGAGGAAGCAGCGGCGATCGACGGCCTGGTTCATCGTGGGACTCCTGTTTCGAGGTGTATCAAAGAGGCAGGTGCTGGCTATTATAAGTCCGGCCAGGGGCACAAACAACGGTTCGGCTCGATGTTCACGGTGACCTTGCGGGCCTCGGCCAGTTGAGATGCTGGTGGAGGAACTTGAACGTGCCTTGGCCGTGGATCGCGTGCGGACCGTTGAAGAATTCGATCGTCGTCTTGTCGCCTTGGCCCAGGTTGGCGTAGAGCCAGCGGACCTTGGCATACTCGTAGGCCACCCAGCAGTCCGGGGCCACGCCATCGTGATGCCCTCGCTCGACCATGAACGGCCGGGGGAAGATCAGGTAGGCCAGCTCGGCGTAGTTGAACGTCTGGCCGAGGTTGAATTCGTAGATCTCCCACTCGTGCGTGAACATGTAGCTGTAGGGGGCGTCGACGCTGATGTTCTTGCGGATCCAGTCGTTGAAATCGGCCGAGCAGATCGACAGGCAGTAGCCTTCCAGCAGAGCCGGCACGCGCATCGCCGTCTTGCCGCCGTAGCTGATCCCGGACAGCGCGATCCGCGAACGGTCGACAAACGGCAACGTGCCGAGCCAGTTGAGGATCTGCTCGTGCTGCCGCGTGATGAGCGAGAACAGCGACGCCTGGAGCGGATTCGCCTTGCGCTGCAAGGTGCGGAACTGGTCCACGCCGCGGTAGAGATTGAACGGGGCAAAGGTCACAAAGCCTCGCTCGACCAGTTGGGTCGTAAACGCCTGGTAGGCGCGGAAGCTCCGGGCCGTTCGCTCGATCGTGTCCTGCGGGATGCCTTCCAGGCCATGCTGGCAGACCACCACCGGTCGCTTTTCGCCTGGCTTCAGGTCCTTGGGAACGCAGAGGATCCCCCAGGCGTGCAGCTCGGGCCACACGTCGAGCGCCACCTCGTAGCCCGTCCATGTCGGCTCGTCGTAGACCTTGCGAGTTTTTGGCGCGGGCGCCAGGAGCGGATCGTCGATCGCACCGATCACTTCCTGCCAGAGAATCTGCCGATACCGATTGGCCGACTCCGCGAACGCGGCGGCCGACTTGCGATCCGCCTTTTGCAGGAAGAAGCGATCGCGCACGGCGTCGCTTGTGCGCTGCAGGTGCTGGACGTGATTGGTCAACTCGGTGACCTGCCGCTTCTGTCGGGCCTTGGCGTCCATCGCGGTCCGTTGATCGTTGGGCATCTCGGCGGAAAGCTCCATGGCCGACTCCCGTCCAAGGGCCTTGGCAACCATCGCGAGCGACTCACGCGACCCCGGCCCGATGGGCTCGCCGCCGGCCCCGGCCACGAGGTGACGCACGCCCAGCTTGCCCTTGTCGAGCGAGTTGGCTCGAGCGACTTCGCCTGCGACCGCATCCGCGGAGGGCGTGGTCAGCTTCCCGGGAGCGGCCGACGCTCGCCGGCCGGGCGTCGCGCCGGGCGGACCGCTCACCGCCGGCACCGGGCTGTGCTCGATCACCAGTGCCCGTGGGCTCACGAGCAACGCGAGTTCCGCATCGCCGAACTCCCGCAACAGGCCCCACACGTTCCGGTAGATCGGCTCTTCCCAAAGCCGCTGTCGCGATTGGAAGTAACCGCTCGTCAGGCAGACGTCGATCCGCGTGTCGACCGCGGCCGCATAGAACGCCAGCAGGCCTCCCTCGCCATAGCCGGCCACGGCGATTCTCTGCTTCGGCTCGCTCTGCCGGAACCAGTCGACCACGGCCAACACCTTCTGGACCTCGTAGCCGATCACGTGCCGCCCCATCTCGAAGGCCTGGCGATAGATCCACTCGCGGTGCGGTTGGTTGGTCATCGCAATCGCCGGATTGCCGGAAAACTCGCATTCCCGGCTGACGAGCACCGGCACCACGACCCGATAGCCATTCTCCGCCAGCCGCCGGGCAAACTGCGATTCCCCCTTCACGCCCGGCGCCAAGCCGACCAATTGCTCGGGCGTCTGATCGGCGTCGGGGATCGCCACGACCTGGCCAACCGGCCTTTCTTTCGGCTCCAGCAAGAGCCCCTCGCCATGTACCCCTTCGAGCACC
>JBDKTH010000870.1:0-3118 GCA_039680305.1 Thermoguttaceae bacterium
GAGGGCCAAGGGGAGGGCAACACGGTGATCAAGCCGACCAAGACGCCGCCGCTTCGGTCAGTGGCGAAGTGGAACAAGTGCGAGATCACCTGTATCAAGGACAAGCTTGTCGTGAAGATCAATGACGTTGTCGTCAATCAGGCAACGGGTCTTCGGGGTCAGGCGGGCAAGATCTGTTTGCGAAATCAAAACACCGCAATCGAATTTCGCAACATCCGGCTTGTCCCCATGCCCTAAAACACGAAGAGTCTTTCCATATATCTCGTTGATATGAAAGCCGTCGGCACGTATCACTGCGGTGATATCTGAACTGGTTCTGTTGTTGATGATGTAACCAGCCTAGGCAACAGATACTGCCATCCAGCAGCCCTTCAAGCGTGCAGCGGTCAGCCGACCGAAACAGTTGACAACATGATTGAAGTACAAGGATTGGAGGCTCTTTAAGTGTCACAGCACTGGTACTACACCCAAGGTGGTCAGCGGCAAGGTCCTGTTACCAGCGAAAAGCTCAAAGAGTTGGCGGCTTCCGGTCAGCTTGTCCCGACCGACCTTGCGTGGAAAGAAGGCATGGCCCAGTGGGTGGAAGCCCAGAAGGTCAAAGGGCTTTTCCCTGAGAAGCCGATCGCACCGCCTCCAGCCCCGCCGCCGCTGCCTGTCGGCGTTCCATCTGGGCCGCCGCCTATCCCACCACACCCGACGGCGGCACCGTCCGCCAATCCCATCGCTTCAAGCGAGGCCCCCGCCCTCTGGAATCCACAGGCAGCGGGGATTTGGACGGCCCTATTTGGGCTCGTCATTTGCTCCTATCTTGGTTGGGCGTTCGGTGCTTTCTTGCTCGCCCGCAACTGGAAGGCGATCGGTGATGCGGCAAGAGCCAAGCGTTCCATGATCTGGTTCTACGCAGTCTTTGCCTCGGCTCCGCTTTGGACGATCATCTACTACTTCACTTCTCAAGGTGAATGGACCTTGGGGAAACATGTTATCCGCCACGGAAGTATCCTGGTTGTCTTTTTCGCCTGGGCATTCTCGGAAGTCAGTCCACAAGCGAAGTTCGTCAAAGCGCACTTCGGGAACCAGTATCCACGCAAGAAGTGGTGGCATCCCCTGGGGATCGCAGCGGCCCTCGTGATTGTGATCTATGGTGCATCCTTTGTGGTTGGGATCTTAGGGAGCAGGCCCGGGCTCGAAAAGACACTGACCTTCACCAACGGCGAAATCTGCTTCATGCCTCCGGTAACCGAATCGGAGGCCAGTCGACTGGGCGGCTTTTTGTTGGCGAACAAGTTCTTCGACGGCGACAGGAAGACCGTCCAAATCAAGAAGTCCGAGGGCGTGTATCAGTTCCGCATACCCGTCAAGACCGGGAGCGAGCAGGATGAGGCTTTCGTCGACACATGCACGGCAAGTTGTCGAAGCATCTCCCGGAACGTCTTCAAGGGAGCGCCAGTGGAAGTCCACTTGTGCGACAAACACCTGAATACAGTTCGGGTTGTACGACCGTGAATCGTTATGCGAGTCGATAACACCTCTCGATTTGGAACGGAGATTCGGCATGCCCGAGCAGTGGTACTATGTCAAAGGCAATCAGCGTCACGGGCCGATCAGCACCCCGGCGTTCAGGGACTTGGCCGCATCGGGGCAGATCGGTCCTTTGGACCTCGTGTGGCATGACGGATGGGCACAGTGGGCAGAAGCCAGATCGATCAGTGGGCTGTTCCCGGCAACGGCCCCTTCTGTCCCGCCGCCTTTGCCGCCAACACCTGCTCCGACAGGGGAGACTCGCCTTGGGCCGAGTTCGATTCCGCAGTTGCCCTCGTGGGACAATGCCCGCACGTTCCAGTCAAGCCAAACAAGTGCGGAACGAGGCACAGGAGATTGGGCCTTGGTGCTTGGACTGTTCGCCATGCTTGCCTGGATCATTCCCCTGTGCGGATTCCCAGTGACCATCGTGGGTCTAATTCTCGGAATAAAGGCCTGGGAAACTCGCAGTCGCTTGACCGGCGTGATTGGGGCAAGCTTGTGCGGCGTCGCTCTCCTGGTAACAGCGATCAACTCCATGTTGGGAGTATTCTGTGCCGCATTCGGTGATTGATCACGTATCCTGTGGGTTCCGCAACGAAGGATCGTAAAGCCAAGATCCTTCGGTTCTCAGCAGCGTTTCAAGATCGTCGTGTAATCGTCTGGCAGCGCGCTGCGAGATGGCGAGATTCACTGCCGCAAAACTCCGTTGAGGATCAGGCCGAAGCGTCACGATGGCGATCACGGTCGAGCCAGTTACGCCTGCGCTGCATGCCAAGTACTCGACCTCGTGCAGTGGGACGAGAAGATCGTCATCATTGTCGTTGGTCACGTGAGGCTCCTTTCTTCAAGAGCAGTGAGCGAGACGATGTGAACCGCCGGAAAGCCGGACAGGCGAGTAGTGAGTGTCCACGTGAGCATTCGCCGCAACTGCCGGATCGCACATCGCCAGACTGGAGCCCAGAGGAGGCGAGCCCTTATGAGCCACCGGTTTTTCGGCGGCGGTGATTTTTGCGATCGAGTTTTACAGGCAGTTTCGGCCTACGGCACGATGTACGAAGATGATGAATAACAAAAAAGGTGGGCACGGTGCCGTCGTGGGGGCCTACGGGGTGTCCGATTGTGGGAAGAAATAAGCGATAATTTCTCCATTTCGACTTTTGCAACAGGTCCTCACCTGGTGCCGCCCCAGCCGATGGCTACGCTTCGGCCATGTGGCTCACCTCCACAATGGCGACCAGGCTTCCGCAATCATTCTTCGGACCTCTCCTGATTAAGGATTGTCTCGCTCGTATCGCAGGGCACGAGCGAGGCAACCAAAGCCCAAATGCCTACGGCTCGCTACGCTACCCATGAAAAGCCCAAGGGCTCCCACAGTTGTCCGCAGGAGCCCCTGGTGTCACCCGACTATTCGGCTTGGAAATTGAAGTAAAAGCGGGGATTGTGCTGGAATTCCAGTGAGCCCCGCACGCCATCCGCCTTGCGACGAACGACCACCAACGGGGCAGCAAACCCCAGCACATCGAAGTCTCGGCCAAGTTCCTGTGTTGTCCACACTTGGCCGTACTCGGCCTCCAGGGCCTCACGGCTCCCCGGTTCG
>JBDKTH010001117.1:0-9886 GCA_039680305.1 Thermoguttaceae bacterium
ATCGTCATGCTCGCCGCCGGCGCCCAACGCCTCGACGAGGTGATCGCCTTCCCGTTCGATCGGGCGTGACCTTCGTCATTCTGATTTCGCCATTCGTCATTTCCCCCATCCCCCACCTCCGGCGGCGGAGGGACTGGAGCCGGGTCCGCCTTTCGGTAGAATAGACTTCTTCAGTCCAGAGACCTTTTTGCGGTAGACCCAGCATGGCCAAAGAAGCAAAACCCGTATTTGACCCGCACCGCGAGGTGTCGGTCGTCGAAACCAACACGATCTGGCCGGAGGAGTTGGGGGCCGTTGATCCGCAGCGGCGAGCGTGTGTGGAAGAGCGGCTGCACGCGAATCCCCAGCAGGCGGCCAAACTGGAGTATGTCCGCCTGCCCACCGGCTTCTGCCGGCAGATCACGGTCACCGCCGAGGATCTGCAGCGGTTGAAGTAGCCTGACGGAGGAGTCTGTTTGTGAGTGATTCACCCCAAGTCGTCCACGTCAACCTGGGCGAGCGAAGCTACGACATCGAGATCGACGCCGGCAACCTCGGCCGCGCCGGACAGTTTCTCGCCGAGCGAGGCCGGACGACCCACGCCGTGGTGATCACCGACGAGAATGTCGAGACGCCTCACGCCCACGTGGTCGGCGAAAGCTTGGCCGAGGCGGGAATCAACGTCGACCTGGCCGTGATCGAGCCGGGCGAGCCGAGCAAGTCGGTCGAATCGGCCACGGCCCTTTGGGAAAAGCTGCTCCAACTGGGCGCGGATCGCAAGAGCGTGGTCGTGGCGGTCGGCGGGGGCGTGGTCGGCGACCTGGCCGGCTTCATCGCGGCCACGTACGCCCGGGGAATCCGTTTCTTCCAGGTGCCCACGTCGCTCTTGGCCCAGGTCGATAGTTCCGTAGGCGGCAAGGTCGGGATCGACCTGCCCCAGGCCAAGAACATGGTCGGCGCGTTCTTGCAGCCGCTCGGCGTGCTGATCGACACGTCCACCTTGGAAACCCTGCCCGATCGCGAATACCGCGCGGGCTTGGGCGAGGTGGTCAAGTACGGCGTGATCCTCGACGCCGACCTGTTCGCCTACCTGGAAGCGAACGTCGCCGGCTTGAACGCCCATGACCCCGGCGTGTTGCGCCATGTGATCGCCCGCTGCTGCCGCCTGAAGGCCGACGTCGTGGAGCAAGACGAGCTGGAACTGAGCGGCCTGCGCGCCGTGCTCAACTATGGTCACACGTTCGGCCATGCCTTCGAGACCCTGACCGGCTACGGCACGCTCTTGCACGGCGAGGCGGTGGCGATCGGCATGCTCTGCGCCTCGCGTTTGGCCGAGCGATTGGGCCGCGTCGACGCCGCGTTCACCGCCCGGCAACAGCGGCTCGTGGCCGCCCTGGGGCTCGCGACCGACGTCCCGTCGCTGGACCCCGACCTCGTGCTCCGTTCGATGCTCCACGACAAGAAAGTCCAGCACGGCAAGCTCCGTTTCGTCTTGCCGACCCGTATGGGGCACTGCGAGCTGGTCGGCGACGTGGATCCGGACGATGTCCGCGCGGTGGTGACGAGCTGATTGAAAAATGCAAATTGAAAAATGCAAATTGAAAATTGGCAGTCAGCTATCAGCAGTCAGCAGCGTAGATCTGAAATCTGAAATCTGAAATCTGATTGCTGAAAGCTGACCGCTGAAAGCTGACCGCTGAAAGCTGAAAGCTGACCGCTGAAAGCTGACCGCTGACTGCTGACCGCTGATAGCTAACTGGCGACCGCGATCCAACCTCCACCTAACACTCAACTCGCCGCCACGGCGGCCAAGGCAATCATGAGCGACTCGGGGCAGACGAGAAGCGTTTCGGAGGACTTGCGCCATGTCTTGCGGCTTGCGATGGTCGCCGGCGTCGGCCCGCGAACGCGGCGGTTGTTGTTGGATCGGTTTGGCTCTTCCGAGGCCGTGTTGGCGGCGGCTCCGAGCGAGCTGCGAAGCGTTCAGGGCGTCGGCCCGAAGTTGACGGAACGGATCGTCGCAGCCCGTGAAGAGATCGACGTCGATAGCCTGATCGCCGTCTGCCAGCGGCGTGATGTCGAGATCGTGGCCGAGACGGACGAGGCCTATCCCTCGCTTCTTCGCCAGATTCCCGACCCGCCGCCGGTGCTCTTTGTCCGTGGCGAGTTGAAGCCGCAAGATGGGATGGCGATCGGTGTCGTGGGTACGCGTCATGCCACGCACTACGGTCTGCGTCAGGCCGAGCGTCTGGCGGCGAGTCTTGCCCGCGCCGGGCTCACGATCGTCAGCGGGCTTGCCCGGGGGATTGACGCGGCGGCCCATCGCGGGGCGATCGAAGCCGGCGGGCGCACGCTGGCCATCCTGGGCAGCGGCGTCCTGAGCATCTACCCGCCCGAACATGAATCGCTGGCCGAGGAAGTCGTTGCTCACGGTGCGCTAGTGAGCGAAGCCCCGCCCCTGGCCGCGCCGCACAGCGGCGTCTTCCCGCAGCGCAACCGGGTGATCAGCGGCCTGTCGCTGGGCGTGATCGTTGTCGAAGCCGGCGACCGGAGCGGGGCCCTGATCACGGCCCGGCTGGCGATGGAGCAGGGCCGGGAAGTGTTCGCCGTGCCCGGCCGGATCGAAGACCCCACGTCGCGCGGCTGTCACCGCCTGATCCGCGACGGGGCGAAGCTGGTCCAGACCGTCGACGACGTCCTCGAAGAACTCGGCCCACTGTTCGAACCCGCCTCGCGTGACGACGGCCGCGAAGTCCATCATCCGGCGGAACTGCTGCTCAACGAACAGGAGCAGCAAATCCTCGACGCCATCGGCTCCGACCCGACCTCGCTCGACGCGATCCTCGCCGCCACCAGCCTCTCGGTCCCCAACATCCTCTCCACGCTGAGCGTCCTCGAGATGCGTCGCCTCGTCCGCCGTGTGAGTGGCTCGCTGGTCGTGCGCGTCTAAAGTAGCAGGCGCGCTCCGCCGTGCCGCTGGCCCTTCTTGCAGTTGTGTAGGGCGGCGCCGAGCCTGCGGGGCGAGCCTACTACTATAACGCTAGGTTTGCTTTCGAAAGGAACTCACCGCAGAGGTCGCGGAGGATCGCAGAGGGAGGAAAAAGAGGCGGGCAAGCTATCGTAGGGATCTCCGTTTGTTCCTGGCAAGGATCGGGGGGCGGGATGTTGGTTGCTGCATGGCCGACCGCTCTCCCGACGCCACGGCCCCATTGTTTCTCCCCCTTCCCTCCGCGATCCTCCGCGTCCTCTGCGGTGAGCTGCTCGGGTTTCGCAAAGAGACGTAGTGTTGTAGTACTATGAAGCTGGCACCTCACGCTCCTCCTTGTTACCATGAGGCGTGTTGTCGCTTGGCTCGAATCCGAGTGATATCCCAATGACAGGCAAGAAACATTGCAAGGTGGACACGCAAATGAAATGGAAATTGGCTCTCTCGATCGGTCTTCTTCTCCTCATGACTCTCGCGGCTCGCGCCGAGGATCTTGTCGGGCGTGAGATCTCGTCCTGGCAGCCGGGGATGCTCGAAATCCACCAGATCAGTTCCGGCCGCGGCAATGCGGGCCTCTACATCTTTCCCGACGGCACGACGATGCTGGTCGACTGCGGCGAACTGCCGATCAAGACGCCGCGGCACACGCCCGACCGGCCGGACAACACGCGTCTGGCCGGCGAGTGGGTCGTCCGCTACATCCGCCACGCCCTGCGTCACGCCCCGCAGCCGTCGCTCGACTACGTGCTGCTCACCCACTTTCACGACGACCACATGGGCAGCCCGTCGGGCAAATCGCCCACGTCGAAGTCCGGGACCTACAAGCTCACCGGCTTGACCCAGGTCGGCGAGAGCCTTCGGATCGGCAAGCTGATGGACCGCGGCTGGCCCGACTACAACTATCCGAGCGAGCTCAAGGATGCCGGCACGAAGAACTATCGCGACTTCGTCCAATGGCAGACCGAGAACAACGGCCTGAAGGTGGAACGCTTCGCCCCCGGACGCAACGACCAGGTGGTCCTGTGCCGCGACCCGAAGAAGTATCCCAATTTCGAATTCCGCAACGTGGGCGCCAACGGCGAGATCTGGACGGGCGAGGGCACGGCCACGCAGCGACACATTCCCGCCCTGGAGAACGTCCCGCGTGCCGACTGGCCCCACGAAAACATCGTGAGCACGTCGTTCCGCTTGAGCTATGGCAAGTTCCAGTTTTTCAATGGCGCCGACATTCCGGGCATTCCCGGCAAGAAACGCCCGGCGTGGCACGACATGGAGACCCCGGTGGCCAAGGCCGTCGGCCCGGTCGACGCAGCCATCCTGAACCATCACGGCTACCTCGACGCGCACAACGAGTTCTTCGTGTCCACGCTGCGCGCACGCGTCTGGACGATTTCCGTCTGGGACGCCGGCCATCCGACGCCCGGCGTGTGGGAGCGACTGCAGTCGACCAAGCTCTATCCCGGCCCCCGCGAGGTCTTTGCCACCGACCTGCACCCGACCGTACGGCAGACCATCAACGGCATCGACCAACTGGCCAGCGCCCACGGCCACATCGTCCTGCGGGTCGCGCCCGGCGGGGATGCGTATCGCGTGGTGATCGTCGACGACTCGTCGGAGAGCCACCAGGTCACGAAAGTCTTCGGGCCGTACGAGTCGCGGTAGCGACGGGGCGGCTGCTGCGGTCTCTCTTGTGAAACGTTTCGTCGCCATTCCAAGGGTATGATCATGCGAACGTTCTTGGCAAGCTGCATTCTGCTGGTTGGCCTTGTCAGTCTTGGTCGCTCGACGGCCCTTGCCGAGCCGGCCAAGGAACCTGCGAACGCGGGGAAACCGCCTGCGACGAGCACGCCGCAGGAGGACGCGGTATTGGGCCAGTTGCTCGGACGCATGAAGATGAATCTGCCTGAGCTTGAGACCGAACTCTACAAGGCCCGGATGGACTTCGAAATCGCGAAGCTGGCGAAACAGGAATACGTGGAAGGCACGTATGTCCTGGAAAAGCAGACGATGGAACTGGAAATCCTCCTTTCCCGTGAACGAGCGAGGCGGGCTCAGCGCGAGGTCGAAAGGATCAAGCAACTAGCCAAAGGTGGCGAAGCCGCGGCGTGCGACGTGGAGGACAGCGAATTTGGATTCGCTGAGGCCCAAATGCGCGCGAATATCGCCAAGACCAAGCTTCGCATCCTTGAGGAGATTACGAAACCACGTACGATCGCCCAGCTCGACCGCGACTTCCACGCCGCGGAAACGCATCTGAAAAAGCTCGAGCGTCTGTGCGGCGTCGTCCAGGAGCAGCTCAAAGAACTCCAAGCCCGTTCGGCCAAACCGGCGGCCGAAAAGGCCCCGCCGGCGTCCAAAGGGCACGACTGACCGCCCGCCGCCTGGCATTCCGAAAAAATCCGCCACCGCCTCTTGACGAGAACGGAATGATTTATTACAAATGTCATGAGACGGGGCGATTCATGACGAAAAAACAAGGGGCGTGCCTGTCGCTCGGTTTCCTGTGAGCATGGACGCCATCGGCCCCAAGGCGATCTGATCCGGCGCGAGAGTTCCTCGCGTCGCCCGGTGAATGGGTGCGTGTCGTCGCACTTGATGGCTACCGCTATGCGCCGCGTGTCTCCCGTAAGGCGATATCTGTTCAAAGGAGCCGATCCATGAATGCTGCGGAGAAAAACGAGGGTCGGGCCGCGACTCAGCCTGGCCCTGGAGGCGATCAACCGCGAGCCCTTTCCGATGCCGCGACAACGGGGCAATCCGTGATGCTCCGACTCCGTCGGATCGTGTTGATGGTCGCCCTCGGGCTTGCCCTGTTCGTGTGTTCCCTGCTCCTTCACGAACTCGGACATCTCGCCGCGGGGCTGCTTTGTGGAGCCGAAATCCAAGGAGTCCACAAAGCGATCCTCCTCGGGAATCCTTACATCAGCTTGACCGGAGTGCATGCCGAGATCACCCCCTGGGTTGATGCGGGAGGCATTCTGCTGCCAACCGCAGTCGCACTGGCCCTGGTCCTCTGGTGGTGGGTGACCGGTCATCGGGTATCGCTGTTTCTGCTCCCCCTGGCCGCCGCAGTTCTGCTGTTGAATCTGCGGTTGTTCGGCGAAGTGGCAACGGTCTACGACGCTCACCACATGGACAGGCTGGCCAAGACCTTTACAGAGAACGGTTTGGCGGTCACCGCCATCGAAGTCCTCCCCGCGGTGCTGAGCCTGGTGGTGTTGGCCCTGATGGGCCGACGCCTCCTGTCGCTCCAACGAGGGACCCCATTTCGCGAGACGGGTCGCTCCCACGCAAATCCGTCGGCGGTCTCTTGACGGGAGATGGCCGACTTATTACAAATGTCATTGGGCGGCCGGTGGAGGTGACAAGTGGCAAAGAAACAGGCGGCGGTCCGGCTGTCGGCCGGAGAGTTGGAGATCATGGCCATGCTCTGGGAAGAGGGGGCGTTGACCCTCGCCCAGGCGCATCAGCAGTTTGACCGCTACGGCCGGCCGATCAGCTATCCCACCATGCAAACGCGTCTGAACCGCATGGTGGCCAAGGGGTTCCTCAGTCGCGACGACGCTCGACCCGCCGTCTATCGGGCGGCGGTCAGCCGCCAGCAGGTCAGCGCCGGGCATCTCGGGCAACTCGTCGACAAAGTCAGCCGACAAAGTGTCGCCCCGCTGGTCGCCCAACTGATCACCGAACGCCCCCTCACCGCCGACGAAATCACCGAACTCAAACGGCTCTTGGAGGAGGTCGAGAAGAAGACACGTTAGCGATTGCAGAAGTGTATTTCGTGGTTCTCCTTCTGGCGTCTGAAAGGAGATTGAGTGATGTTCTCCTCCGTGGGCAGTCTCGCGCTTCTCGTCATGAAGGCTAGCACGATGTTGGCCCTGTCGGCCGTCATCGTTGCGGCGATGATCCGGCTGTTGCGGTTCTCTTCGCCTCGGGTCGAGCGAATGGGCTGGTTCTGCGTGCTCGTCCAGGGAATCCTCCTGGTTCACCTGCCGCTTAGCATTCCTTGGTACGTGGCGAGCGTCTCCGAACCGAACACGCCGCCCCAGGCCCCGGCCGTGGCAGTCGACGCACCGCCTCCTGCTCCCGGGCCGGAAATGCAAGAGGAGCCGCAAGATTCATCGCCGCCGGCCGTGACGGCGAATACAACTCAGCCGCTACGCCCGGTGACCGTGTCCAAGACGACGTGGAGCAAGGCGAACCTCTTTTTGTGCATCTGGCTCGTGGGCATCGCCGGACTGATCGGTTGCGAGTTCTACCGCTACGCCCGCTTCGTGCGCCAGCTTTGCACAAGCAACCGAGGGAACGACCTCTGGCGTCAGGAGTGGCAAGAGCTGCTGGCCGAGGCCGACATTCGCCAGCCGATCCCGTTGGTGGTCACACGCCAGGCGGGACCGGCTCTCTGTCTCTTGCCCGCGGGCTATTGCGTGCTGGTTCCCGAGGAGGCGTGGGCCAAGCTCCGCCCGGGCGAACGCCGAGCCGTGTTGCGGCACGAACTGGCCCACTACCAGCACGGCGACCTGTGGAAATCGCTGGTCGCACGTCTCTTGGCAGTCGTGCACTGGTTCAATCCCTTGGCCTGGTGGGCCCTGGGGCGTTTTGAAACCTGCGGTGAATGGCTCTGCGACCAGCGGGCGGCCGAAGCGGCGGGCGCGGCCGCGTATGCCCGGGCGCTGATGCAATTGGGCGGCGCCGGGCTTCAGCCGGTGCCGCAAGGAAACTGCGGCTATGGCGGACGGTTGTTTCTTCGCGTTCGGCGGATCTTAACTTCTCAACCAGCGGAGGACACGGCGATGAAAAAGCTCATCCTTGTGGGGGCGGTCGCGGGCCTGGTCGTGCTTGGCGTCGTGCGGTTCGAATTGGTCGCGGTCTCCGTCCCGGCCCAGGCCGGGGACACGGGGCCAACGAACGAATCCGTCGCCGCGACGAAGGCGAACCCCGATGCGACGGTGACGATCACCGTTTCGGGAAAGATCACCGACGCTCGCACCAAACAGCCGATCGCCGGGGCGCTAGTGCGCGGCTGCCTTCCGTTGCGTTCGAAGAATCGAGGCCCGGAAGGCGTGGCGAAAACGCCCTACCAGGAAACCCGCTCCGATACGCATGGGGCCTATGTGTTGCGTCTAGCGACGCCGCTAACAGCGGCCGAACTCGGAGCGGTCGACGCGCTCTGCATGGGTGCTGGCGCCGACGGATATGAGACAAGGCCGCAATGGAGTTCTCCCATCGTTTCTCCCGAGAAGACCACGATCACCGGCGTGGACATCGCCCTGAGGGTCGGCAAACGCGTCTGCGGTCGAGTGGTCGACGAGGACGGCAAGCCCGTCCCGAACGCTTCGGTTCGCATTCAAAACAATTCGAGCAACATCTGGGAAAACTTCAACTTCCTGGGAAGCGGGCAGACCGACTCCGACGGCAAGTTCGCCCTCTGGTGCAGCACCGACACGAGCGAGGTCATCGGCCATGATCCCTGGTTGCGGATCGCCAAGGAGGGCTATGGCACCGGCTTCTTCTGGGACTTGCTCAAGAAAGGCGACCTCGGCACGCTCGTCTTGCCACGCGGCGGAACGATCACCGGGCGCGTCGTCGACAGCCAGGGCAAGCCCGTGCCAGGCTGTGAGGTCTCGGCCCACGATCTCTGGCCCAACCGGCTCGCCGTGACGAAAACGGACGAACTAGGCCGATACACGCTCACCGGAGTTCCGGGCGAGCAGGTGTTGTCGGAGTTCTTCCAACGGAGGAATGGCCAGGCAAACTTGAACCTTGTCAAAGTGACCGTCTATGCCCGCCCGAACCCCGCGGCCAATCTGGCCGACATGCCCCGCTACGCGATCCTCGCCAAAGACGGGGAAACCGTGGCCGGGCCGGATCTGGTGATCGGGCGGGAGCTGAGTATCTCCGGCAAGCTCATGCCCTCGAAGAACGGAATCTCCCTCAAGGGGCTCCTGGTCCGTCTCGATTACGACTGGGATACGATGGTTGAGGTCGACGCCGAGGGGAATTTCCGGTTCCCCAACGTCGCGCCCGGCTGGCATCGTCTGACGGCCTATCTGGCCACCAACACCCGCGGCGATCAGGGCATCGGCCGCACGGGCGTCGCCGTCAAAACGGGACAACCACTCGCCGGAGTCACGATCCCGCTCGACCCGTTGGCCGAAGTCCGGGTCCAGTTCGTCGACTCGCAAGGCAATCCCCTGGAAGGAATCACGGTCGGGGCCACCGCGTCGAAAAACGGCGACGGCTTTTGGACCGAAGGCACCCGCTCCGGCAAGGACGGCCGGGCCACGCTCTATCTCACGCCCTCCTGGGGCGTCCAGTACGTGCGCGGGTTTGATCATGCCCACAAGCTTCTCGTCAGCGACGGCTACTTCGAGATTCGCCCGGCGACCCGAGCGCTTGCGGACAACGTGAAAATCGTCATGGTCCCCACGGCAACCGTGCGTGGCCAACTGGTCCTTGAAGGCGCCCAGCCCTCGGAACCGCGGCAGGTTCGACTCCGCTTGGAGTATGCCGACGGCCTCCTCCTGGTGCGTTCTCTCGACGTCAACGCGCAAGGGAAATACGAGTTGGGCCGTCTGCCGCCGGGCACCGTCAAGCTGTCCTGGCTCGCCCAACCCGCCGGCCTCCAGGCCGTCCATCCCGAACCGCTCGAACTCAAGTCCGGCGTGGTCGCGGAACTACCAGCGGTTACCCTCCGCGCGAAATAACCTTCTTGTCGCAAAGCCCGCGGCACGGCGGAGCAACCAAAGTAGCAGGCACGCTCCGCCGTGCCGTTCGTTTCTGCGCTCCGCTGCCCCAACACCACCCACGCCAACACCAGGGCCCGCCCCGTTCCCGACCTGCCGCCTCCATGTTAAGCAAGGTAGGGCGGTGCCGAGCTTGCGAGGCCCGCCAGATCCGTGGCAGTGCCGTGGCGGGCCT
>JBDKTH010000080.1:0-7085 GCA_039680305.1 Thermoguttaceae bacterium
TGCTTTTGGCTGACCACCCCGACGCGGAGAGCTGGGAACTCGTCTACATGGGGCTGATCCCTTCCGCCCGCGGGAATGGCTGGGGGGTAGAGATCTCCCACTACGCCCAATGGCTGACTCGCCAAGCAGGCCGGCCGCGACTGGTGGTCGCCGTCGACGAGGCCAACTCGCCGGCGATCCGAATGTACATCGCAGCCGGTTTTGAGGTTTGGGACCGAAGGATCGTGCTACAGAAGGTTTTCGGGTAGGAGGGGGCAGGGTTCAGGGGCAGGGGGGGGCTGTGTAGCCAGGGGGATGAGGTTGCCCAGTCTGGTTAATCGTGCGCGAAGCACCATGCTGAACCCTGAAGCCCGAACCCTGAACCCTTTTTCCGCTGCCAACATCGAGTCGCAACCGACTTCTCTGGAACGCATGACGAAGATCGCGCATGCGATTCTCGCTTCCCGTGCTGGGCGTTGGACTTACCGCAGGAGCCCTGGGCAAGTCCGTCGATTGGTCGACAGACATTCAACAAGTTTTACACCGCGCGTATCAATTTCGAATCAGTTGTTTGTGGGCCGGATCGCCAAGACAGTGAAGATATTCCGGCGAATCGGCCGCAAAGAAGCCGATCAGGAAAATTCCTTCGCTGCGGAGTGAAGTCTCGGTTTGACAGCAGTGCTAGCAGGGCTACAATCAGCGGATCAGGTGACACAAAAACCTAAACCCAGACGGCGACTGCTGTCGAAGAATCGCGACTTTTTCCTTTCCTCCTGTCTCCCGTTTTCGGAGGGGACAGATTGCCGCTAGGACGGTCCACAGGATGGGGAGAGAGCGCGCGCCGGGGGGCGCCGAGGAAGTGGCCACGGACGATATGGACATCGTGTCGGCATTGCGCACTGCGCTGGCCGGCAGGGTCGGAATACAACGATTCGAGCTGTGGTTCGGTTCGCGTACGCGGCTGGAACTGGCCGGGGATGCTTTGACCATTCATGCCCCCAGCCAATTCTTCGTCAACTGGATCCGCGCCAACTTTCGTCAGGACATCGAAACGGTTTGCAGCGAGGTCCTTGGCAGTTGCCCGAACCTTCAGTTTCACATCGACGCCGCGGAGCCTGAACTCAAGCCGGCTCACGTCGCTGTCGCTCCGACTCAGCAATCATCTACGTCCGCGCCGCAGCCGATCGCAGCTTCGATCGGTCAGCCGCAGCCTGCCGCGTCCAACCGGCGGTCGTTTGCCAACTTTCAGTCGTTTGTCGTCGGCCCTTCGAACCGCTTGGCCTACGCCAGCGCCGAGATGGTCGTGCAGCGGCCGGGCGAGCTGTCGCCCCTGGTGATCTGGGGCCCGACCGGCGTGGGCAAGACCCACTTGCTCGAAGGTATCTGGACGGCGGCCCGCAAGGCCGATCGGCAGAAGACTATTGTCTACTTGTCGGCCGAGCAGTTTGTTGGCGATTTCCTCCAGGCGCTTCGCGGCTCGGGGCTTCCCAGCTTCCGCCGCAAGTATCGCGGCGTCGATTTGCTGTTGATCGACGACCTCCAGTTCTTCTGTGGCAAGCGCTACACGCAGATCGAACTGCTCTATACGATCGACACGCTGTTGCGCGAACGTCACCAGATTGTCCTGGCCTGCGATCGGCCGCCCTCGGAGATGACGGACCTGGGGCCGGAGCTGGTCGCTCGCTTGGAGAGTGGCGTGGTCTGCCGTCTGGAGGCGCCCGAGCATCAGACGCGTCGCGGGATTGTTGCCAAGATGGCCGAGCGGCTTCACATGACTGTGCCGGGCGACGTCCAAGAGTTCATCGCCGCACGGCTGACCCGGCACGCCCGGGAGATTTCCGGCGCTTTGTGCCGGTTGCATGCCACCAGCCAGGCCTGGCAGAGGCCGATCACCTTGTCGATGGCCCAGGAGGCGTTGGGCGACATGGTCCAGTCGAGCAGCCGGGTGGTTCGGCTGGCCGACATCGAAAAGGCCGTGTGCGAGGCCTTTGGCTTGGATTCCAACTGTCTCCAATCGGAACGCAAGGCCCAGAAGGTCAGCCATCCGCGTATGCTGGCGATGTGGTTGGCCCGGAAGTACACCCGGGCGGCGTTGAGCGAGATCGGCCAATTCTTCGGCCGCCGCAGCCACAGCACGGTCATCTCCGCCCAAAAACGCGTGGACGGCTGGCTCTCCGAAGGCGCCACTCTCCGTTTGGCCGACCACGCTCTCGGCGTCGAGGAAGCGATCCGCCAGGTCGAGCAGTTCTTGCAGGCGGGGTAGGACGAAGGAGTTAGGAGTTAGGAGTTAGGAAGAACGAAAAAGGAAGAAAAGAGCAAAAGAGGGGTTGCGCGTATATTCTCGCCCCCGATAATCTTTCCTTCGTCCTTCGTCCTTCGTCCTTCGTCCTTCGTCCTTCGTCCTTCAACGAAAAAGCCCCCGGCGTTTCCACCGGGGGCTTGATCGGTTGTCGTTCCCTCACGCTCAGACGAATTTCGTCACGCCGGGCATGGCCACGGGGTACTTGCCGTTGCTGTCGGGCTTGGTCGGGGGCTCGGCGTTCCAGGCGTAGGCCGACGGGGCCAGGGATTGCTTGGAGTTGATCGCCTGCTCCCAGGTCAACACCTGGCCGGTGTAGTTGACCATCCGGCCCAAAATGGCCAGCATCGTGCTGCGGGCCATATACACGCCGTTGTTGATCGGCTTGCCGGAGCGGATCGATTCGAAGAGCGCCTTGTGCTCCAGCTCGTACATGTTGCCGCCTTCGCCCTCAAACTTCCACTTTTCCGCGCCGTCGACGCGGAACTTGAGGATGTTGGCCTGGCCCTTGGTGCCCGAGTAGATGTCCGACACGTCGCTGTAGCAGCCGGGCTGCTGGCGGCAGTAGGCGTAGCAGCGCGTGCCGTTGGCCCACTCGTAGACCACGGCGTGGTGGTCGTAGATGTCGCCATAGAGCGGGTCGGTGCGGACCTGACGCCCGCCGAGGCCCCAGGCCTTCGCCGGCGGCTCGTCGCGCATCGCCCACATGGCCTTGTCGAGGCTGTGGATGTGCTGCTCGGTGTTGAAGTCGCCCGACAGCCAGGTGAAGTAGTACCAGTTGCGCAACTGGTACCGCATTTCTGTGTCGTCCGGCTTGTGGCCGCGGTGCCAGAGAGAGCCGGTCAAGTAGGTTTCCTGCATGGTGACGATGTCGCCGATCGCGCCGTCGAGCACGCGTTGCATCGTGGCCTTGACGCCATGGTGATACCGCCAGCACAACCCGGAGACTACGCTCAGGCCCTTCTTGGCGGCCTCTTCGCAGGTGGCCAACACGGCACGCACGCCGGGGGCGTCGACGGCCACGGGCTTCTCGCAGAAGACGTGCTTGCCCGCATCGATCGCGGCTTTCAGGTGCATCGGGCGGAAGTGGGGCACCTCGCCGAGGATCACCACGTCCGAGCACTCGATCACCTTCTTGTAGCCGTCGAAGTCCAAGAAGCAGTGATCGGCGTCGACCGCGATACGGTCCTTGAACTGCTTCTTCAGCGAATCGAGGCTCCCGTTGAGGCGGTCTTCGAAGATGTCGCCCATGGCGACGAGCTTGGTGTTCGGGTCGGCGTTCAGGGCGTTGGCGGCCGCGCCGGTTCCCCGGCCTCCGCAACCGACCAGGCCGACTTTGAGGATGTCGCTGCCGGCCGCATGGGCGCTACGGCTCAGGGCCAGCCCACCGGCCAGAGCCCCGCCGACCACGGCGGTCGACGTCTTGAGGAACTCACGGCGAGTCGAGGACAATCCAGGTTGAGGTCTCACAGGCTTAGGCATCACAAGGGCTCCTAAAAGCGATTGGCGGGAGGGTTTGGCCGGCCAAACCCCGTTTCTCACGTGGGAACCGCCGCTACCACGGCGACCGCTCCATCATAACCCGCCCCCAGGGGAGACGCAAGCCGGGGGGAGAGGGGGAGGCGGAAATGATGAATGATGAATGATGAATGATGAAGGACGAAGGACGAAGGGCGAAGGCTGAAGGGCGAAGGCTGAAGGGCGAAGGCTGAAGGGCGAAGGCTGAAGGGCGAAGGACTTGCGCGACGTTCCCCGGTCTGGGATAATCTCTTGTCATTCATCATTCATCATTCATCATTCATCCCTATTTCCTATCGCGCTCGCTGCATGAAGCGGACAAACTCCGTGTCGAGCTTCTTCAGGTCGTCGCCGAAGAACTGCTTGAACTCGGTCAGGCGGGTGGCGGGCTCGTCCCAGACCATCGGCGCCTTTTGGGAGAGGCGTTTCAGGTAGGCGATGTACTGGCGTGGATATTGATTGATGAGGAAGGAGGTCAACGCCCAGGCTTCGGCGTAAGCGTCCAGGGCTTGCTTGACGTCGCGGAAGCGGCTGTCGTCGGAGATCAGGGTGGTGAGCGAGTCGGGCGGACGCTGCTTGAGATACTGGTGGAACTGCACCAACCGCGACTGGTTCAGCGCCCCGACCGTGCGCCAGCCTTTCGGGCTGCTGAGGTCGGGCGTCTCGAAGAAGACCGCGATCCCTTCGGTGAACCAGAGCGGGCAGTCGCTGTACCGCGTGTGCAGCCCGCAGTTAAAGGCGATCTGATGGGTCGCTTCGTGAACGATGGTGGCCACGGTCCGTTCGGCGTCGGGCTGGGCTAGGATCCGGTTGATCTGCGCGGCAGTGCTCCGGCCGCTTTGCCCCGAGGCCTCCACGCCGGTCAAGTCGTACATCACCATCCGGTTCGTCTGCAGGCTGAAGTAGCCGATCATCGAGCTTACCGCTTCGCCGACTTCCGCTTGGGCAAACGCGGTATACGACCGCTTGTCGGCAAACACGATTGCGACCAGCGGAAACTCCGGCTCATGCAGGTCAAAGCCCCTGCGGCTCCAGCAGTTGGTGAACGCCATGTAGAGCCGCTCGAACAACGATCCGCACCACTTGGCGTACGGCAGGGATGTGTTGTAGCAGATCAGGTAATGGGTGGTCTGATAGGTGTCGAATCCCTTGGGCAACTCGCGCAAGAGGACTTGCGAGAGTTCGGCCATCGTCATCGGTTTGAAGTCGGCCTCGTCGCTGGTCTCACGCACCTGCTCGCTGGGCTGCACCGTCCAGAGGACGCCATCGCGTGCCTGGAGCAGAATCCCGCCGTCGGTGGCGGTCAGCAGGATTCGCCCGTTCACTTCGATCTCGCGTCCGTCGCGACGCAGCACGACGTGGTCCAGTCCAAAAGCCGGCGTGGCCCAGCTTGCACACAAGGCCGTCAGGATGAGGAGGCGATACACGGGCTCAATTCTCTCCAAGTTCGGTGGCCGAGCGAGGGACTGCGTGCGGAAGCTCGGCCAGGGAGCGGGTCTGCCCTCAATGTATACTCTAGCATCCCCTCCCGGCTCCCTGAATGGGAGGGGGAGGCCCTACTTTCTGAACAGGTCCTTGGCCGCCCCCAGCCGGATCGCTCCCGCCGCGACAACCGCGAAGACCGCCACCAGCACCAGGCAGATCCCGGCCACCTGGTCCTCGACGCCGTAATGCATCAGGCCGAAAATGCGGATTGGGAGGGTGATAACCCCAGGAGGCACTACCAGGATGCTAGCGGCCAGGTCGCCGAGCACGATGGCCAGGGCCACCAGCCAGGCCACGGCCACCGCCGTGAGCCGAGAGGGCAGGGCGATGCGTCCGAGTTGATAGAGCGAGCCCGCGCCGTCGAGCTTTGCGCTGTCGAGCATCTCTTGCGGCAGCGTTCGCAGGGCGTGCCACATCACCAGCGTTGCCGGCGCCAGGCCGCGGAAGGTCAACGCCAGCCACGGGGCCAGGAGCGATTGGTCGTAGAGGTAGACCAGCGGGGGAAGCTCCGGCCGGTTCAGGAGCCCGATGATCGCCAAGCCCACGAGCGGACCGGGAATCGCCAGGCTCAACGCCGTGACCAAGAGGGCCAGGCCGGCGCCGAGCCGCCGTTGTCGGGCAAACCAGGCTAGAAGCGTGCCGATCGTCACCGCCGCGCTGGCCGCCAGGGTGCCGAGGGCCAGCGACCAGCCGAACTCCCGTTGATAGCGCCACGGGCTCGTGCCCACGATCGAGAGGCATTTCCATAGCGACCAACTGCGGAGGCGGCCCGCATCGTTTTGCGTTACTTCGACGCCTGCCTTGTAAGCGAGGTTCACCAACGGCACGCCTGCCACGAGCAGCAGGACGAGTGCCACGGCCACCGTGGCCGCGATGCGCCAGCGGCCCAGCCGGAAGACCCACCGTGGCCGGAAGCTCAACGGGCGATCGAGGCCGGCCAGCTTGGCCGAGACGCCCAGGCCTGCGACGACCAGAAGAACGGTCAGGACCGCGCCGGGCAGCACGCCCAGCGACGCCTCGCCGGGCTGCTGGCCAATCGCCAGCCGGGTGTAGATTTCTTCGGCGTACGTGCGTACGGCGAACAGATCGGTCACGGTCATCTCGCCGGCCGTGAACGTCAGCACCCAGAGCGCTGCCACGCCCACGGCCGTGGCGGTGCTTGGGAGCGTCACATGTCGCAGCACCTGGCCGGACGTGCCGTCCAACAGGGCCGATTCTTCCAGTTCCGGTTCGACCAGCCAGAGACCGGCCGCGACGATCAGCACGACCCAGGGCAGGGCGGCCATGACGTGGACCCAGATCGCCCCGGTCCAGCCGTCAAGCCAGGCCGGGCCGGCGTAGGCCAACGTGTACCACCCCTGCATGCCGAACCCGGCCTGCCACGCCGCCGCCTGGACATACAACGGCACAAACAGCATCACCGCCAGAAGTCCCAGGGCCGCCTTGCGCCCCGGCAGATCCGTACGCACCAAGAGCCACGCCAAACCGATGCCCACCGGCAGGCTGACCAGGCACGTGATCCCCGCCAGGATCGCCGTGTTGAGGGCTAGTTTCAGGGAAATGAGATCCATCGGGCAGTCGTTGGAGGCGGGAATCTAGTGGCAGCCGTACACTCGCGGTCAGCAGTCAGAAGTCAGAAGTCAGAAGCGTTCTGCCGTGTGGCATTGTCGGAACGGCAGGGTGTGTTCCTCGCGATGCAGGGCACATGAAGCTGCGGCACTGCTTGCCTGGAAGGCAAGCAGTGGCATACGCTCGTCTTCCTCGTTCTGCATTCTGCATTCATCCTTCTGCATTAGTTTTCGTC
>JBDKTH010001002.1:0-2951 GCA_039680305.1 Thermoguttaceae bacterium
AAGATTAGTGTTCCTCCAATCTCTGGCGTTTTTCTTTTCGTGTATTTCGTGTCTTTCGTGGTTCTCCCCTTCTTCTCCTCTCCGTCTCCGTGGTGCTTTTCCCGCCCTTTGACCTTGTAGCCGATTCTACGCTTCCTTGGGCACGGCCCAGTGGCCCTGGCGATAGGTTCGACGGACCAGGGCGTTGGCCTCGGGATCGTCGAGGATCTGTTCGCTCTTGGGATCGAAGCGGAACATGCTGCGGCCGGTGCGGGCCAGGAGGTTGGCCAGGTGGGCCAGCGCGGCCGAGCGATGGCCCGTTTCAAGATCGGCGTTGACGGGCTGGCCGTCGCGGATCGCCGCCAGAAAGTTGGCGGCGTGGGCCGGCAGGTCGTAGACGCCCGGCATCTCGCGGATCAACTTGTTCTTGGGCCCAAACAGTTTCCAGCCCGACTCCTTGCCCAAGAGCAACATCCCTTCGGTGCCATAGAACGCGTTGCCGTTTTCCAGGCCCTCTTGCACATAGGGCGACCAGTCGCGCTGCTCGTAGACCAGCAGGCGACGGCCGCGCGGGCCGCCGGGATACTCGAAGGTGACGTAGAGCGTGTCGGGGAACTGCTGGTCGTCGTCGAAGTAGAGCTTGGAGCCATGCCCGACGATCCGTTCCGGATGGCCCGGGTCGCCCAGGCCCCAGCGGGCAATGTCGATCTCGTGGACCCCGTCGTTGCCGACGTCGCCCGTGCCGAAGTCGTACCACCAGTGCCAATTGTAGTGCTGGCAGTTGGTCTGATAGGGGCGCATCGGAGACGGCCCGACCCAGAGATCGTAGTCAAAACCTTCGGGCGGCTGGGACGGCTGCAGGTGGCCGATGTTGCGGCGGCGCTGACTGTTCCAGGCTTTGGCCACGAGGACCTCGCCGATCGCGCCTTCGCGCAGGAGCGTGACCGCTTCGCGGATCATCGTTGTACTGCGGCTCTGCGTGCCCACGGCCACCACGCGGCCCGCGCGCCGGGCGGCCTCGATCATCAGGCGTCCTTCGTGGATATTGTGCGAGCAGGGTTTTTCCACGTAGACGTGTTTGCCGGCCTCAAGGGCAAGGAGGGTCGCCGAGGCGTGCCAGTGATCGGGCGTGGCGACGACCACGGCATCGACCGAACGATCGTCGAACACTCGCCGCATGTCGGCCACCGCATGCGCCGCGCTCAGTTTCCGCTTGGCCGCCTCCGCCCGGGGCGTGTCCGGGTCGCAGACGTAGGCGATCGTTGCGTTGCGGGCGGCCAGGTCCTTGGCGACGGCCACCCCGCGGGCACAGCCGAGGATGCCGACGACCAGGCGGCTTTCCGCCCCCGCCGCCACGTGCGGCACGCTCCAGGCCAACGCTGCCGCGGCGGCCGCCCGAGTGCTGGCCTGCTTCAAAAAGGTTCGCCTCGTCTGGGAACTCATGTCAGACCTCCAGGGTGCGTGTGTGCTGTTAAGCTCAAGCATTGTGAAAGTCTTCACAAAGACCTTCCGACCGAAGGGTTCAGGGTTCAGGGGTCAGGGTTCTCACGCAAACGTCTCCTCAGAGTCCTGAACCCTGAACCCTGAACCCTTTCGTTGCGTCCATGTCGTGACGGGTTTCCATCGTCAAACTACGCCGCAGGCACCACCGCGACCGACTCGCCCTCGGCAAGCGTCGGTCGAACCAGGAACTCCGTCTCCGGTCGCGGACCGGGATCGGCCAGACGCAGGGCCAATTGCTCGACGGCCAGGCGCCCGATCTCGTCCGGATGAATGTCGATGGTCGTCAAATGGGGGTGCAGGGCGTCGATCAGCGGGCGTTCGTTGTTGGCGGAGATCACGCTGATCTCGCGCCCGACCCGCACCTCGCGAACCGCCAACGCCCGATAGACCAGGGCGGCCACGCTGTCGGCAACCGCGAAGATCGCCGTGGGCCGGCGCGGCGCGGCCAGGAGCTGATCGACCAGTTCCTGCACCGCATCGACGTGCGTGGGCGCGGCCAGCGGCCGGGTCCAGCCGCCCGGAGGCGTGTGGCAGAACCAGTCGACGTCCAATCCCCGCCGTCGCGCCGCCGCCAGAAAGCCGTCTTCCCGCCGCATGAACAAGAGATGATCCGGCTTGGGATTGACGACCGCCAGCTGTCGATGGCCGCGGTCGGCAAGATACTCGGCGGCCATCGCACCGGCCGCGTAGTCGTGGGCCATCACGGCATCGCCCCAGGCGCCCGTCGGGCGGCCCAGGAGCCAGAGCGTGGGCAGGTCGCGCAGGAGACGGACCAGCCGGCTGGACGACCGGGCGAGCAAGTCGCCCTGCATGGCCCCGGCCAGGATCAGGCCGTCGAGCTGCTGGAGATCCAGCCCGGCCGGGATACTGTCCAGGTCGGGGATATGGGCCAATTGCACGTGGGCGCCGGCCCGCGACAGGGCGGCCTCGGCCCCGTGGAACGCCGCCGACACGACCGGCAGGGCGACCAGCGACCGGTCCATCTCCAGCGACATCATGGCGATGTTCTTCTTGACCAGCGCCTGGGCCGGATCCGGCCGGCGCCGCGACTGCCGGGCCTGATAACGCAGCCGGGCGGCCGCTTCCCGAACCTTGCCGACCGTTTCCGCACTGATCGCCGGATGCCCATTCAAGGCGCGGCTGGCCGTGCTGACGGACGTGTTGGCGGCGGCGGCGATTTCGCGAAGGGTAGTTGACATGTGGGTGAGCATAGTCGGCGGCAGCAGGGAATGCAAGATGGCATGCAAGATTTTCCCGTCGCCGTGCAACATTGCATAAGGGCCAGCGCGGAGGCTTGAAACGGCGGCTGTCAGCAGGGCTACAAGAAAAGAGGTTCATCCGGCGGAAGCGTACCTGACGGTACGTTGGGGGACGCTGTCCCCCAAACCCCCTGGGATTTATCGCTTTGGTGCCAAGCCCGGAGCGATGCCATTGATGGGAAGAACCGCGGGATGGCCGTAACGATCGTT
>JBDKTH010001369.1:0-3315 GCA_039680305.1 Thermoguttaceae bacterium
CGGGGACTCTAGCGAGACTGCCGGTGTTAAACCGGAGGAAGGTGGGGATGACGTCAAGTCCTCATGGCCTTTATGACTAGGGCCGCACACGTCCTACAATGGCATGAACAAAGGGAAGCAAACCTGCGAAGGCCAGCAAATCCCAAAAATCATGCCCCAGTTCGGATTGTAGGCTGCAACTCGCCTACATGAAGCCGGAATCGCTAGTAATCGCGGGTCAGCATACCGCGGTGAATGTGTTCCTGAGCCTTGTACACACCGCCCGTCAAGCCACGAAAGTGGGGGGCGTCCGAAGTCGCCGCCGTAACCCGCAAGGGGACAAAGCGCCTAAGACGAACTCCGCGATTGGGACTAAGTCGTAACAAGGTAGCCGTAGGGGAACCTGCGGCTGGATCACCTCCTTTCTAAGGATTCTTAGATCTCCTGATGGCAACATCATGAGAACAAGAATTATGGAGCCAGCTATGGCTGGAGAAGGTGACGGCCTGACGATCTAAAATCGTCTAGCGGCTCGCTACCAAACAATAGACAAGCCCGGTCAGGGAAACCTGATCGGGCTTGTCGTTTTCTTGGCCCCGATTCGCTCTTCGCCCACGCCTCGGTTTCCGCTATCTTGACGCGGCAAGACCCCGGCCACCGTACGGCCCGCAGCCATGCGGGCTGGCAACACCGCCACGGTTCGCGCCGGGGGAGATCGTCAGTCCCTGGAGCAAAGGAATGCGAAGGCTGCGCCCCCTGCTGATCTTTGGCACGCGACCGGAGGCGATCAAGATGGCGCCGGTCGTCGAGGCCTGTCGCCGCCGAAGTGACGCGGTCGAACCGATCGTCTGCTTGACCGGTCAGCATCGGGAGATGCTCGCCCAGGTGACGGAATACTTTGGGCTCGTGGGCGACGTCCACTTGGACGTGATGAGGCCGAACCAGACGCTCGCCGGGCTATCGGCCCGGTGCCTCGAAGCGCTGGACGAGGTTCTCGTCCGCTTCACGCCCGACTGCGTCGTGGCCCAGGGCGACACGACCACTGTGATGGCCGCGGCGCTGGCGGCCTTTTATCGAAGGGTCCCCTTGGTGCACGTGGAAGCCGGCCTGCGTACCGGCAACCTCCGGGCCCCGTGGCCTGAGGAACTCAACCGGCGGATCGCCGACCTGGTGACCGCCCTGCATTGCGCGCCGACGCAGCGTGCGGCCGATGCCCTGCTGGCCGAAGGCACGCCGTCCAAGACCGTGCACGTAACCGGCAACACGGTCATCGACGCCCTGCTAAAGACAGCCGAGCGCGAGCGGGCAAACACCGCCTGCTGGGAGGCGAAGTATTCCATGCTCGCCGACCGTCCGATGGTGCTGATCACCGGGCATCGCCGCGAGAACTTTGGCCAGGGGTTCGACGACATCTGCCGGGCGATCGCGATGCTCGCCCAGCAGTTCCCCGCCTGCCAATTCGTTTACCCAGTGCACCTGAACCCCAACGTCCAGCAGCCGGTCCGCGCCACACTGGGCAACCGCCCGAACGTCCACCTTGTGCCTCCGGCCGCCTATCCGGAGTTCGTCTGGCTCATGGACCGCTCGACGCTGATCCTGACCGACTCCGGTGGGGTGCAGGAAGAAGCCCCGTCGCTGGGCAAGCCGGTGCTGGTGATGCGTGAGACGACCGAACGCCCTGAAGTGGTCGAATTGGGCGCTGCCCGGCTTGTCGGCACCTCCGTGGACGCGATCGTCGACGGCGTTTCGACCCTGCTCACCGATCCGGCCGCCTACGCTGCCTGCCAGATCGCTCGGAGCCCCTATGGTGACGGCCACGCCGCCGAGCGGATCGTGGAGTTGATGCTGGATGAAGGCTGGCAGGAGGACGTGGGGCGAGGGGCGTAGGGAGTGGGGACTGGGGAACGAGAGGGGCTGTTGTCCGAGCCGGGCCGGGGCGGCACGCTCCGGCTGGGAAACATGGCACCGCAAGAAACAAAACAAGCCGCACCGGCCAGCGACCGATGCGGCTTGAAGTCTTCTTTGCAGGACTTATTTCGGCAGGAAGTCCTGAACCACGGTCACCTCGCGGATCTGTCGGCTGGCCGGATCGAACACCCGAATTCGCACCTGGATCCCCCGCAGCGACGCCGCATACGGCGGCGGCATCTCCTGCTCATTCGCGTCGTCGACCACACCGTCGTTGTTGTCGTCGAACCCGTTGGTCCCCTGGTCCGTCCCCAGAGTGCCATCGGTATCCGCGCCGTCATACTCGAAGTGCGTCGACCAAGTATCGTAGACAGCGGCGCGAATCGAAGGATTCGATCCAGTGCCGGAGGAAGTAGGAGGATTTGTCCCACGCACTCGCGATCGCGTGTTTCCAGCCGAATGGAACATCAGCACGTTCGCAGGATTCCGGGCATCAGCGTAATACGGCAAGGCATACTCTGGGGTCGTGGACGCTGTGCCGAGCTGACACAAGTAATTCAAATCCACGTATGCACCGTAGCTGATCGGTCGTGGCCATGTGGCCGGTTTCACTTGATCAGCCGCACTCAAATTGACATACGTCCTCACCGCCGCCAGGTATCCACGATCTCCCGGCAAGAGAGTCGGTCCATTTGAAGTCAGCATCATGACCGGCGCCCCTGGATCCCAGGCTTTGACGTCAAAGCTAATGACGTTGGTAAGGACCACATCCTCACCGATTCGCGGGCCTATATGGGCCTTCAGCACGCCAGTGGCCGGATCCTGGAGCGAGGAAGGATGGGGATTCAACCATGCATCAAACATCCCGGGGGTCACTGCGCCCGGGGACGGAAGACGACTCCCGGCAATCCAGCCAGCTGACGAGCACTCGCACAATGTCGGCACGCCCAGGGCGGCCCAGTGGTTTGGGTCGGCCATGTGGGTCCAGTCGTCCGCTGCCGCAGTCCGGTCGATCAAATTGGCCCAGGCAGAACTGACGATGGGTGAACCAGAGACGAAGTGCGGATGGAAGGGGGCATTCGCCGTGATGCGATGGGCAAAGCGATTCTCCGGCTTGGTCAGATCACTGAGCGAGTTGGCCGCCAAGGCGCCGCCGCCGTCGCTATTGCGTACGGAGATGTCGTAGTTCCTATAGAACGGTGTCGCGTCGAGCTGCATCTGGACGGTTGAGTCGCGCAGATCGGCGTCGAAGTTCGGCAGGACCAAAAGCACTCGCCGGTAGAGCGTGCGACCGCGCAGGAACCAAATGACTTCCGCTTCCTGCGACTCGGCACTGTTGATCAACTTGTACTTACCCGTGCCGTCCGTGCCGTCCTCGGTCTCGCCCGTAAGCCAAGCCCGCTTAACAATCACCTTGCCGACAAACGG
>JBDKTH010000029.1:0-9484 GCA_039680305.1 Thermoguttaceae bacterium
CACACCGTTTTCCTTCGGTTCCGTGCTTCACGCACCGATCACGGCCCGCCGAAGTCGGAGGGCTGACCGGCCTGGGGCTGGTAGTTGAACGAGTTCCAGTAGGCCCGATCCACAGAATAGACGTCGATCGGGTCGGTCGGCTTCAGGTCCTTCGACAGGAGCCCGAACCGCTGCATCTCGCGGATGTAGTGCTCGTTGGGGCGGAAGCCGGCCATGTCGAACCGCTTGCCTTCGTTGAGCCGCCGCTGGGCATCTCGCACCCCGGCGAGGATCTTCTGATAGAGCGGATCGTCGGTGCTGTTGAACGTAGCCTCCTTGCACAGCCCCAGGCCGCCGGCCTGCTTGGCCAAGGGGGCCAGAAGCAGCCGAGATTTCTCCGGCCGGGTCAGGTTCAAGAACTCCTCCAGCCGGCTCTGGCCGCGGAAGAACAGACGATACTGACGCTGGTTGCGTTCGGTCACTTCCTTGCCGTGGCACTTGCCGCACCGCTCTCTCATCGTCCCGTAGGGGACCCCGACATGATAGGACCCGCAGCCCAACGCCGCGTAGGTCCCGGGATACGTGGCACTCGTCTCGATCCACAACCGGACCTTCTTCAACTCCAGCAGCGAGAGCTTCGCGTCGTAGTGCTTGCCGTCGAGGTACTTCATCAGCCGGCTGGCCGAGCTGCCCACGGTGCGCGGCGCCCGGCTGCCAATCGGTTGGTTGCGGCCGTCGGCCACCAGGTCGTGCGTCCGCATGGCCCAGTAGCTGATCGTGTACATCGACGTCTTGTCGCCGCACAGGTCGAGATGCCCGTCGTACTTGTCGGGGTTGTGGCAGGTGACGCAATGCTTGTCGAGGATCGGCTGGATGTCGCGGGGGAAATCGAGCACCTCGGGGACGTCGGCGATCGGCTCGACCTTGCGCGGCGGCTGCTTCAGGGCGGCGATCTCGGGTTTGAACCCTGGCGTGGCGTTGCGCTGCTCGTGGCAGCCGACGCAGCTGAGCGTCTCGCCCGGCTGGAGGGTCGTGAAGCTGTGCATACGTTTCACGGCCAGATCGTTCTCATCCAAGGCGACGAAGAACAGCGATCGCAGCGCGGGCACTTCCATGTAAGCCGAGCCGTCGGGCTCGACGGGCACGGTGCCGACGATCTGGGCCAGGGTGAACGAGCCGCCGATGGTCAACGGCTCCATGCCTCCGGAGAAATTCACCGGCTTGGGGACCTGCTGGAGCACGAGCAGCTTCTTGATCTCGCCCCGCTTGACCCCTTCGAGGTTCCGTCCCTGGTAGATGTCCTGGAGGACCAGCCGGGCCGTGGGCGTGGTCAGATTCACCCGCGAGGGGAGCACCACCTCGCGCGGCCGGCCAGCCACCGGGCGCGGCTCGTGACACTCCATGAAGCGATCGGCCTCGGGCAGCTGGTAGATCATCTCCGTCGTGCCCTGGCCGTCCATCACCCAGAGCCCCTTCCGATTGGCCACGAGGAAACAGTCCTCGGACAAGGCGTACGGGTCTTTCCAGCCGCCTTGCTTGCTGACGTTGCGTGCTGAGCCGGGCACGTCGGGCCCACGCCCGGGGTCAACGACCGTCACGGGGCCGAGATGTTCTGGAGCGCCGTGGCCCGGAGAAAACGAGGCCACGACCTTGTTTGTCCCGGGAATCGGCTTGGCGTCGAGCATGGCGATCCCGCCCAACTCGTTGCCAAAGTAGACCATCTGCCCCGTGCCGTCGGGGTTCATCGTCCAAAGGTGGTGGTAGTGGACCTGGCTGCGGTCGACATACTCCCAACGCATGTAGAGAATCCGGCCGTCGGGGAGCATCCAGGGGGTGTTGTCGTGGTCGTTGTTGCTCGACAGCATGCGCACGTTCTTGCCGTCGCCGTCGCACCGATAGAGCGACGCCACCCGGGTATACCAACAGTTCACGAACCGCCGGCAGCGCGACGAGCAGAAGACGATGCTTCCGTCGGGGCAGTAGGTCGGCTCGATGTCGTCGTCCGGTCCGTCGGTCAGTTGCACCAACCCGGTGCCGTCGATGTTGATCTCGTAGAGATGGAAGACCTTTTCCGTCCCCTTGCGATAGGCAAAGAGGATCTTCTTGCCGTCGTAGTGAAGCTGCGGATCGCGGATGCAGCCCTTGGCGTCTTCCACGAGCACGGTGATCTTGCCCGTGCGGAGGTTCATCCGGCAGAGCCGTGCCCCTTCGCCATAGCCCCAGTAGACGCCGTCGGCCTCCACGTAATGGAGACGCTGGGGATACTCGGAGCGATCGGCGTAGTTGCCGAAGGTCACGTACCAGTGATCGCGTCCGGGCACGCGCACGGCGAAGACGATCTCTTCGACACCCTTCATGGGCCCGTCGAGAAACTGCTTCAACATCGGCCCGGGGAACGGCTCCGGCACCTTTTCCACCTTGGGCGCGGGCCGCTTGGGTGCCTTGACCGCCTTGACCGCCGGTTGTTTGGCCGTGGGCGCGGCCGTCAGGGACGTGGGCAGCATCCCAGCCAACAGAAGGACGACCGCAACGTGGCAAGACAGGCCACACACGAGCGAAAGCAAACGTGAGGCGGGACAACGTGAGATCGTCGGCATGGTCGGACCTCTCCTGGGTTCTCCGAGCGCGATCGGGCGTGACTTTTGGGGTGGGATGGGGGCCATCCTGGCTCCACCCCCAGTATAACGGGGCCGTGCAGGCGGTGAAAGCCATTTCTTGAGAAGAAGAGGAAGAACGCCCGGCACGAGTGCCGGGGCTAAACAAGGCCCGCGGCGACTCTGGCTTCCGTTGCGGTTTCCTTAGCGTTATAGTGGATCTTTCGTCCGACACCCGCCCCCTCTGCATCCGCTGGCCCGCCCGCATGGACCAAACCGATAAGCGTATGAGAGACGTCCTGCTCGGCATCGCGTTGCCTGCTGCGCTGGTCGCCGTAGGGATCGTGCTTGTCGCGGTCTGGCTCAGCCTTGGGCCGATCGACAACCTCCAGGCACGCCTGCCCGGCCTGGACCGGCCGCAAGGTTCCGTCGCCAATAGCGCCACGCCCGCCGAGCTTCAGGGCAAACTGACCACCGGCGAGGGGAAGCCCTCGAGCGTGTCGGGCCAATGGCCCTGCTTCCGCGGCAAGAAGCTCGACGGCATCTGCGACGACGGCGTGCGTCTCATGCGCCAATGGCCCGCCGGCGGTCCCAAGGTCCTCTGGTCCGTCGAACTGGGGGAAGGCTATGCCGGTCCGGCTGTTTGGGCCGGTCGGGTGTACCTGCTCGACTATGACCGCGAAGCCGCAGCCGACGTCCTGCGCTGCCTGTCGTTGGACGACGGCAAGGAGATCTGGGCCTATCGCTACCCGGTCGTGATCAAGCGAAACCACGGCATGTCGCGGACCGTCCCGGCGATCGACGGCAAGTATGTCGTCGCCCTGGGACCGAAATGCCATGTGACCTGCTTGGACGCCGTCACCGGCCAGAAGGCGTGGATGTTGGATCTGGTGCGCCAATACGGCACGGCGATCCCGCAGTGGTATGCCGGGCAGTGTCCGATCATCGAAAACGGCCGGGCGATCCTCGCGCCGGGCGGAAGTGCACTGTTGGCCGCGATCGACTGCGCATCGGGCCAGGCCGTCTGGCGGAGCCCCAATCCCCGGGCGTGGAAGATGACCCACGTGTCGATCACGCCGATGGAGCTGGCCGGCCGTCGCATGTATGTCTACTGCGGCAAAGGGGGCGTGGCCGGCGTGTCGGCCGATGACGGTTCGATTCTCTGGGAAACCACCGACTGGAAGATCAGCATCGCCACCTGCCCGTCGCCGGTCGTTCTGCCGGAAGGCAAAATCTTCTTTTGCGGCGGCTACAACTCCGGCGCGGTGATGCTCCAGGTAAGCGAGTCGAAGGGCCGTTTTGCGGCCAAGACGCTCTTCCGCCTGAAGCCCGACCAGTTCGGCTCCACGCAGCACACGCCGCTGTTCTACCGCGATCACCTCTTCGGCGTTCGCGAAAAGGACAAGCAGTTCGTCTGTCTCGATCTCGCCGGGCGCGAAGTCTGGGCCAGCGGGCCGAAGCACCGCTTTGGGAGCGGTCCGTACCTAATCGCCGACGGCCTGATCTACGTGATGGACGACTCCGGCACCCTGACGATGGCCGAGGCCACCCCCGCCGGCTACAAGCAGCTGGCCCAAGCCCAGGTGCTCGACGGCCACGACTCCTGGGGCCCGATGGCCATGATCCACGGCCGCCTGTTGGCCCGCGACCTCACCCGGATGGTTTGCCTCGACGTAACGGAGAATAAGGACGAAGGACTAAGGACGAAGGACGAAGGAAAGACGGGGGAAAGCGTTAAGAAGTCGGAGGCGAAGGAGGAGATGGAGAGCGGGCCGTTTGCGGAAGATCCGAAGGAATAGAATGACTAATGACCAATGACTAATGACCAAGAGCTGAAAAGCCAATCAACCCGTTTAGCCCCGGCACTTCTTCCCCTCGGCAAGAACGCCATCACGACTCCTAACTCCTAACTCCTAACTCCCACCATGCCCCCTCAACCGGCCGTGACAAAACCTGGCATCTGGATCGTCGCGATCGTGCTCGTGGCGGTCGTGGTCGGGGGTGTCGCTCTGTGGCGGGCGGGGCCGTGGGCGGCGCGAAGCGGAGGAGGGTCGCAGCGGTTTGACTATGATCTGGCCGAGTATCGCAAGATCGATCCGGCGCTGATCAAGTATGGCGAAAGTCTCACGTTCGCGGTTCCGCTCACAGTGCCGCGGGCGATCGCCACCGGGCCGGAGGATCGGGTGTATGTGGCCGGCGACAAGGCGGTCGTGGTCTTCGACGCACGCGGAGCGAAGCAGACGCAAATCGACCTGGACGACTCGCCCCGATGCCTGGCAGTCGTGGCCACCCAGGACGCCCCGGCCGGGCTGGTCCTGGTAGGGATGAAGGAACACGTCGAGGTCTACGACGCCCAAGGGGCCCGCCAGGCCAGTTGGCCAAGCCTGGGCAACAAGGCCCTGCTCACCTCGATCGCCGCCACGCCGGCCGATGTCGTGCTGGCCGACGCCGGCAACCGGATCGTCTGGCACTGCGACAGGTCGGGCAAGGTCATCCGGCCGATCGGCAAGCGGGACCCGGAACGCCACATCTCCGGCTTTGTGATCCCGAGCCCCTATTTCGACGTGGCGTTGAGCCCCGACGGACTCGTGCGCGTCGCCAATCCCGGGGCGCATCGCGTGGAAGGGTATACGATGGACGGCGATCTGGAGGTGGTCTGGGGCAAGGCGTCCCTGGCGATCGACGGGTTTTGCGGCTGCTGCAACCCGGCCAACTTCACGCTGCTGGCCGATGGGAGTTTCGTCACCGTGGAAAAGGGGTTGCCGCGAGTGAAGGTCTACAACCCTGAAGGCCAGCTGGTGGCCGTGGTGGCTGGCCCGGAACAGTTGGGCCCGCGGGCGACGCTGACCGAAAAGGCCGGCGCGGATCAGCATTTGACCGTGTTCGATGTGGCCGCCGACAGCCGCGGCCGGGTGCTGGTGCTCGACCCGTCGAGCGCGTGCGTGCGGGTGTTCGAGCCGCGCGAGGGGACCGGTGCGACAACGGAGAAGAAAGATGAATAGTCCCGACCGGCGAGGGTTTCTGGTGGGTGCCGTGCGATACGTCGTGGCGGCCGGATTGGCGGCGGTCGGCGCGGGGCTGGCATGGCGCGGACGGGGAGCCGAGACGCGACGATGTCAGCGGTGCCCGGTGAGGGGAGATTGCAGATTGCAGATTGAGGATTGCAAATTGCAAATTGAGAAATGCAAATTGCAGATTGGGGGGAGGTGAGGGGATGGGAAACAAAGGGAAGGTCGACCGGCGAGGGTTCGTCAGGGACGGTGTCCGGGCGCTAAGCGCGATCGGCGTGAGCGGACTGGTCGGTTTCTTGGCCGGACGCAAAGGCCAGGCCGACGAGTGGCTCTGGCAGATCGACCCGGCGAAGTGCGTGGCCTGCGATCAGTGCGCCACGCAGTGCGTGCTCGACGTGTCGGCCGTCAAATGCGTGCACAGCTTCGACATGTGCGGCTACTGCGAGCTGTGCACCGGCTACTTCGAGCCCCAGCCCAACGAACTCAACTCGGGGGCCGAAAACCAGCTCTGCCCGACCGGGGCAATCGTCCGGAAGTTCATCGAGGATCCCTACTACGAGTACACGATCGACGATTCGCTGTGCATCGGTTGCGGGAAGTGCGTCAAAGGCTGCAACGCCTTTGGCAACGCCTCGCTCTACATGCAGGTGATGCACGATCGCTGCCTGAACTGCAACGAATGTGCGATCGCCAAGGCCTGTCCTGCTCAGGCGGTGGTCCGCGTGCCGGCCAACCGCCCTTACTTGTTGAAACATAGGAACCAGGCATGATGCGGCTGTTGCGGATCTTGATGCCGATGCTTTGGTGGAGCGTGTCGGCCCCGACGGCATGGGCCGTGGAGCGGTTTCCCCCGCCCGACTTCACCAACCACAAGCTCCCGTCGACGATCGTCCCGGCCCCGTCCTCGCTGGTCGGGGAATACGTCGACGTGGCGATCGTGGCCCTTCTGCTTGGGCTGGCCACCTACCTGGCCCTGGTTCGACGCTCGCGTCGCGGGCTGTTCCTGCTGGCGATCGTGTCGCTCGCCTGGCTCGGTTTCTGGCGCCAGGGGTGCATCTGCCCGATCGGGGCGATCCAGAACGTCAGCCTGGCCCTGTTCGACTCAAGCTACGCGATTCCGTTCTCCGTGATCGCGTTGTTCGTCCTGCCGCTTCTGGTGACGCTGTTTTTCGGCCGGACGTTCTGCGGCTCCGTGTGTCCCTTGGGTGCGATCCAGGAACTGACGCTCATCCGGCCGGTCCGCGTGGCGCCGTGGCTGGACCACACGCTCGGGCTGATTCCTTATATCTATCTGGGCGCCGCGGTCGTGCTGGCCACAACCGGAGCGGCCTTCATCATCTGCGAGTACGACCCGTTCGTCGGTTTCTTCCGCCTTAGTGGCGGGGCGAACATGCTGATCTTTGGCGGCTGCCTGCTGCTCATCGGTCTGTTTGTGGGCCGACCGTATTGCCGCTACCTTTGCCCGTTGGGGGCCATCTTCCGGCTCCTGGCCCCGCTGTCGAAGTGGCACGTGCGGATCCCGCCCGACGACTGCATCAACTGCCGGCTCTGCGAGGACGCCTGTCCCTATGGAGCGATCCGGCCGCCGACCGTGGAGCTTTCGCCGGCCCGCCGCGAGCAAGGCCGGCGACGCCTGGTGGCCCTCCTCGTGCTCCTGCCGGTGCTCGTCGCCATCGGGGCCTGGCTAGGACGTGGACTGGCCGTGCCCTTGTCACAGTTGGACTTTAGCGTGCGTCTGGCCGAACGGGTTCGGGCGGAGGAGGACGGCAAGGTCCAGGGCACGACCAACGCCAGCGATGCCTTCCGCAATACGGGCCGACCCGCCGCTGAACTCTACCGCGAAGCGATCGACCGCCGGCAACCGTTCGCCACGGCGGGCATGGTCCTCGGGGCTTGGATCGGCCTGGTCGTCGGCGTGAAGCTCGTCCATTTGTCGCTCCGCCGCCGTCGAGCCGAATACGAACCCGACCGCTCCCGCTGCGTCTCCTGCGGCCGTTGCTTCTGGTACTGCCCCAAGGAACAAGTCCGCCTCGGACTGATCCCGAACGTCGAAGCCGCGGGCGTGAAATCCCCGAAGAACGTTTCTCTGACATAGCTCGAATGATGCCCACCAACGATCCAACCTCTCGTTCTGCCCATCTCGGTCACCGTGCTGCAGTGCGGGTCGCACTGATTGCTGGCGTGTTTGCGGCCGCGATCTGCGCGCTGTTGCTCTTGGACTACAGCCGCCGGCTGACCAAGGACCCGCTCAATTCGCCGCGATTTCAGTCGCTCAAGGCCGAGTTGGCCAAGCAGCCGCGCGACGAGAAACTCAAAGATGCGATCCGCACGCTGGACCTCGAGTTGCGCGAGGCCTACTTCCGGCAGCGGCGATTTGCCGCGGCTGGGGCGTGGCTGCTGTTGGGCGGCGTGGTCGTTTCGTTGGTGGCCATGAAATGGGCGGTCACCTTGAATCGCCGGCTGCCGATGCCTCAAGCCCAGCTTGCGCCGGCCGACACCGATTCCCAACTGGCCGGCATCGCCCGCTGGTCGGTCGCCGGGCTGGCCTTGGTCTTTGCCGGTTCGGCGATGGCCCTGAGCATGGGCTTCCGCAGCCAACTGCCGACGAGCCCGGAACGGGCCGTGGCCAAGGCGCCGGAAGCTCCGCCTTCTGATGGTAAGACCGAGGGAAAACCGGAAGCGATCGCCCAGGCGGCGAGCCCTGCGCCCGAGCCGGCCGCCAGTGCAACAGCAGGAAAAGCGCGAGGCGTCTGGCCCCGGTTCCGCGGGCCTGAGGG
This sequence comes from Thermoguttaceae bacterium, assembly GCA_039680305.1. Lineage (GTDB taxonomy): Bacteria > Planctomycetota > Planctomycetia > Pirellulales > Thermoguttaceae > JBDKTH01. Next base: position 8,362 of record JBDKTH010000029.1, read on the forward strand.
GACTGGCGTTACGACCTGCAAGGATCTGCCAACCACCTGGGACGCGGAGTCGGGTAAGGGAATCCTCTGGAAGACGCCCGTGCCACTGCCGGGGAACAGTTCGCCGGTGGTCTGGAACGATCGGGTGTTTTTGACCGGGGCCACGGAAGAGCGCCGCGAGGTGTGTGCCTTCGACGCCGACAGCGGCAAGCTCCTCTGGCAAGGCAAAGTGCCCGGCACACCCGAGAGCACGGCCGAACCGCCCGAGGTTTCCGAGCAGACCGGTTTTGCCTCGTCCACGGCGGCGACCGACGGCCAGCGCGTGTACGCCATTTTCGCCAACGGCGACGTGGCCGCCTTCGACTTCGCCGGCAAGCTGGCCTGGGCTCGGAGCCTTGGGATTCCGAAAAGCGCCTACGGCTATGCGACGTCGCTGGCGATGCACGAGAACCGGCTCTTGGTCCAGTTCGACCAGGGCTCGGCCAAGGACAAGCTTTCGAAACTGATGGCCCTCGACTGTGCCACGGGCAAGACCGTCTGGGAAACGCCCCGCGAGGTGCCCAACTCCTGGACCACGCCGATCGTGATTCGCACGGGCGACCAGGCCCAACTGATCACCTGCGCCGATCCGTGGGTGATCGCCTACGACCCGGCCAAGGGGACGGAGATCTGGCGAGCGAAGTGCCTGCGTCAGGACGTCGGCCCGTCGCCCACTTTTGCCGGCGGCGTTCTGTTTGTGGCCAACGAGTTCCCCGGCATCACTGCCCTGAAAACCGACGGCCGCGGCGACGTCACCAAGACCCACGTCCTCTGGACCGCCGAAGACAACCTGCCCGACACCTGCAGCCCCGTGGCCACCGAAGAATTCCTCTTTACCATGGCTTCCTACGGGATGCTGAGCTGTTACGATGCCAAGAACGGCGAGATGCTCTGGCAGGAGGAGTTCCAGGACACCAACTTCTCCTCCTCCCCAAGCCTGGCCGGCAACCGCCTCTACCTCTTCAGCGAGGAAGGCAAAACCTGGCTTCTCGAACCCAACCGCGAAGGCTGCAAGCGCATCGCCGAAGCCTCCCTCGCCGAAAAATGCGTCGCCAGCCCCGCCTTCCAAGACACAAGAATTTACATGCGTGGAGAAAAGACCCTC
>JBDKTH010000572.1:0-7978 GCA_039680305.1 Thermoguttaceae bacterium
GGATGTTCAACAACCGGATGGCGTCGGCATTCTCCCCCCGCTGCCGGCGAACCGCAAGGCTAAACAGCAGTTCCAGGTCGCGAGGATCGTCGTGGTTCCGCGGCTCCTGCCGGCAGCCCCCCAGGAGACACTCGTCGGCGAAACGCGGCGGCGGCCAGGTCCAGCGCACGCGGAACGCGCCCTCGCTCTGATCGACGTACGCCACGCCCGCCCGGTTCAGGGCAGGCCGAAGCCCGATCTGCTCCAACGGCAGGATGTCCGACTCGACCCACTCGCCGAGCAGCGACTCGTAGGGCCGATACGATTCTCCGTCGTCGCGAATCACGCGTGCGTCAAAGGCTGCCACGAATGCGGACCGGTCGCCGTCGCGCAGAGCGCGAAGGAGCGGAAGTCGCTTGCATGCCAACCGGATCCGCGGCGCGTGCAAGGGGTTGACCAGATGCGCACACTGGTATTGCCCGACCCGCGCCCAGGCAGCAACGATCGCCGCATCGTCGTCCGACAGACGCACTGCCTGCTCGATCCCGCGGATGGCCTTCACCGCATGCCGTGCCTTGCGCACCCGCCCGCGCAGGCGATGGGCGTATTTGGGGGGCAACTGACGCGAGGTCACCACGATTTGCCACTCCTCGGCGATCGTGGTCCCCGAGGCCGCCTCGCGCACCAGTTGGGCAAGCTGATCCAGGATCGTCACGCGATTCCTGGCCTCCGTCACCTCGGCGCGGCACTGTTCGGCCGGTTCGAACCCTCGGAACAGTTCCTCGTTCCAGGCCTTGACCCGCTGGCGGTCATGCGTTTCATCCGTCATGCGGGGAATTCGCTGAAACGCGTCCCACGCCAGTTGCCGGCACACATGCTCGTAAGCCTTTTCGATCAGAGGCTTCAGGGGCGCTGGAGCGTCGCGGAAGTTCCCCCGGCGGTTGAGCAGTTCGACCGCAGGCTCCCACTGCTCGGCACGTAGCAACTCCTCGATCTGCGCATAGGAATTGGTCAGTTGACTCAGGGCCGGCACCTGGTCGATCCTCGCCTGGGCCAGATCGAACAATTGGTCCGACAGGTCGCGAACCTCGGACTCCGGCGACTTCTTCAGGTCGCGGTACAGCAGGCTGTCCGTCGGAGCCTGGAAATCCTCCTTGCGGAACAGGAGCTTGTCGTGCGCCGGGGCCTCGACATACTTCGACCAGAGCAGCGGGTTGGCCGCCAGCGCACGCAGGGCCACGTAGATTACCAAGGCCGAGAAGTTGTCGAGATCGACCCCAAGAAGCGTCGTCTCGTTGCGGTCGGGATGCTGGTAGGGCTCGACGCCCACTTCCAGGTTGCGGCGGCCGACCAACGAGGGGACGCACAGGCAGTCGTAGTCGACGAGTTTGAGCTCGCCCGATGCCGTGACCATCACGTTGGCGTGCTGCAAGTCGCCGTGGGCAATGCGAGCCCTGGCCAGCTCGCCGACAACAGCCTTCCAGCGATGGGCGACCTGGGCCAGAGCCTGGCGATCCGCCTCCAGCGCCCGAGCCCGAACCCACTTGAAGAGCGTCTCCCCCTCGACCCAGTCCATGAGGACCAACGGGTACCACTTCCCATCGCCAGCCGAGCGGATGCTGCGGTCACGGTACTCGAAGTCGACCAGGCACGGGACGTAGCGCGAGCGTAGGTACGCACTAATCTGGTCGTAGCGCTCGCGTCGTTCTGGCGATTCGGTGGTAAACACGCGCAGGGCAAAGGCCCGCCCGTCGGCCCAGAAGCCTTTGTAGACCACCGCAAACGACCCCGCCCAGGGCTTCGGTTGCCTCCGCTCGTCCTTCTCGATCGAGCACTGCTGCAACTGCGGATCGCGAAACGCGAACCGCGGATTCTGCAACAGGGCACTGAAATGGGAGGCGAGGGGCCAGGACATGGGAAGAAAGGATGAATGATAAAGGATGAATGATGAATGCAGGATACGCGGGACCTGCTGCGTACTACCTGCCAGAATCAGAGTACCGGGTGGGCCCCCGTATGTCAAAAAATTGAGCGCAGGTCACTTGGGTGGAGGAGGGGGCGGAGGAATGCGTGGGGCGGTGGAGGCGGAGGAGAGCGGCGGACGGGAGGGGGTGACCAGCGGCGGGACTGACACGGGCGATTGCCCGGGCGGGGGAGGCGGCGGGGCGATCACGCCTTTGTAAGGGACTGCCCGATCCGAAATCCCCCGGCTCCCGGCCACGCCCCAGCGCTGCTGGACATTGAAGCGGATCAGGTTGCTCCCGAGCTTGATCAGGTCGCCGTCCTTGAGCGTCACGGGACCTTCGATCAACTGACCGTTGACACGCGTGCCGATCCGCGACTGGTTGTCCTGGGCCACATAGGTGCCGTCAGGCTGACGCACGAGGTGCAAGTGCTCGGACTCCACGTCCTTGCTGCCATAGCCCAGAAAGGGGAGCGGGAGATGGTCGCCACGCCCTAAGACGGTCAGGTCATGGATGAGGATCAGTTGCCGGCCAGGCTGATAGCCGTCCAACACGGTGAGCCAAGCCTCTTTGAGCACCACGTGCGCCAGTCCGATCAGGCCGCCAACCGCCAGCCCCAGGATCACGAACGCCACGGCCCGGGCCGAGGTGCTGGAGCCGGAAGCGGCAACAAAATCAAAAAGCAGCCCGCCCAAGCCCCCGCCAAGCGCGCCACCGATCAGACCGTTGCGGGTTCTTCGCCGCGATCGGTCGAAGATCCCCTCGACTCCTCCAACACCTAATCCCATCAGCATCCAGCCGACCACGCGGGGCACGGCCAGGCTGGAATACATGGCTGCGCCCAACAGGCCCCCGAGGGCTCCGCCAATGCCGCCCCCGACAAGCCCGGACGCATAGCGGCGGAGCTGGCAACGCCACTGGCCACGGCCGAGGTCGGAGACCACACTCAGGGCGCCCGCAATCGCCGCCCCGACCAAGGCCATGCTCAACACGGCTTCGACGGTCACCCCAACCCCGCGGCGGTCCAAGAAAAGGGTTTCCGCGATCAGCCAGGCCACAAAGGCTGCCCAACCGCTAAGGACTGTGCTGTAGTAGACGAGTCGCGCGAGGGACATGATATCAGAGGGTAGCCATTTTGTCGTCCTTGACAAGCCTTCCCCCGGGTTAGCCTCCCATCTCCTCCAGATTTCCGGCCCGATGGGTTGATCTTCTCGAGCGAAGCGAATACCTTAGAGCGGAGTGGGAGAGGTCTCATCTTGGACTCCCAGAGCGTTGCCGTGTACGGGGTACGCTGGCTTCATCACAAGGCAGCTTCATGGCAAGACGATTCGTCCGTGTCGATTTGTCGGATCTGGCCCGCGATTTTCGCCCGGTGGCGATCGAGCCCGGAGTTCCCCTGCTCGATCACTCCCAGGCGAATGCGAGGATTCTCTTCAAATGGCTGGGCGGCCAGGTGGCCGAGCCGGAGTGGGAAGGCGAGTCGGTCAACTTCTACGTGCGCGACGACCGCGGCGGGCGTCTGGAGGATGTCGTCTGCCAGCCGGCCACCGGCGCTGACCTCCAAGGCCCGTTGAAGGCCGATTTGGAAGCCCTTCGGGAGCGGATTTCGCGGGTCAAGCCCGAGACATCCACGGAACGCGGGGTGCACAAGGCGATTCTGAGGGAGTTCGCCCGACTCGTCGACGACGCCCATCGAACCGATCGCGACAACTATTTCTTCCGCTACAAGGACGTCAACGGACGGTGGCGGCTCGTCTGGTGCTGGGGATACCAGCGGATCGACCAACAACCGGCGACCACCTTGGTGTGCCATAATCCCGAGTGCAGCCTTCTGTTCGTACGCCGCCCGGGCCAGACAGCCAAGTGCCCCAGTTGCGAGGCCCTGCAAGTCCTGGTGCCGGTCAAGCCGGGAATCCGCAAAGGCCCTCTGCTCGTTGGACTCGTTCTTCTGCTCCTCGTTGCCGCATTGGGCACCTGGTTCGGCACGACCCTTGCAAAGCGTCCCGAAACGGCCGTAGCCCAAGCCGAGCGGGACGGCACGTCAACCCCCGACGAATCAATCGCGGACAAGCCGACTCCTGAAGTGGAGATCATGAATGCTGCCGACCGCGGAAACGACCCCGCGCCGGCTGCTGAGGGCGCCGCCGCGGTCACCGGTCTGGCGATCGAACCGGCCGAGGCGACTATTCACCCGGGCCAGCGTCTGGCCTACCAGGTGACGGTCCTTCGCGACGGAGCCCGGAAGGCAGCGAGCCCGGAGGATGGCGTGAAGCTGTCGGCCGCGGCCCCGGAAGTGGGCAAGGTGGAAGGGTTGTATGTCGAAGGCGGGTCGGTGGGAACCACGGAGATCGTCGCCAAACTGGGCGACCAACAGGTCAAGGCGACGCTAAACGTCGTTGCCGGCGACGATCCGCCCAAGGTCGTCACGCACACCCCCGGAGTGCGCGTCCCGGTCCTCAACCGGGATGGCTTCTGGGCCGACGGCGAGTTCCACGAAACGATGTCCGGCCCCGATCGGATGGCCACGTCGGACATTCCTCCGGCCCAGACGCCGGATGTCCCGGTCCGGGAGGCTGGCAAGCCGTCGGATGATCGCCTGATCCCCGTCCGGGCGGGCGAGGCAACGCCCTGGTTCCGGAGCGTTCAGGCCTCGATCTCCGATCGGATCGTGCCCGATTTCACGCTGAACCTGGAGGTCGTTGCCGATTCGACGGAAAAGCCTCTGGAATATCGAGCCTATCTCCCCGACCAAAAGCCGCCAGACGCCTGGGCTGCGGCGAAACCGCAGGGCGATGTGCAACGAGCCGAGTTGCAAAGCCCGTCGATCCCCACGGGCCCGCTCTCCACCTGGTACGACCTGGTCCTCGAAGCCCGCAATCCGGCCGACGGCTCCGTGCGTCAGTGCCCGTTGAAGTTCCGCATCCAGGGGACAACGGATGTGAAATCGCCGGCTGACGGCGATGGTCCGAAACCAAAACCGGAAACGTCGAAGAAGGCCCCTGAATCCTCCAAGTAGAGATCACCATGAGGCGAAGCGATCGGTACAGAGCAGTGATGAGGGGGAAGAAATTCTGAATCCTATTGGTCTTCGGGTTGAAAAGGTCGGTGAGCGCAACGTCCCCACTGGGCTTGCCCCAGTGGAACGCAGGATTGATGCACTACCGGCTACGCCCCGTTATCTTCTCGCCCCCACCGGGCTTGCCCCGGTGCAGCGAAGGATTGGCGTACTTTCGCGGCAGCCGAGGCAAGCCCGGCGGGGACGAACCAGGACATTGTCAACCTGAGCATCAACCCACGAATACGAAAATGGCATTTCCCGACGAACGCGATCGAGCCCTGATCCGCCATGCAGAGCGGTTGGAAGACCTGGCGACCAACTTGAGCGACTGGCTGGCCGAGTTCAATCCGTCGCGCCGGGCCGTGGATCTGCTGCCCATTCCGGAAAGCGACGAGTTCGAGGTCCTGCAACTGCGCCGCCTGGCCGGCAATCTGCTCACCTCGGCCCGGGTCCCGGTGGCGGCGGCCGTGTACGGTCCATCGCAGGTCGGCAAGAGCCTGTTCATGGGCCAGGTGCTCCGGCCGCACAACGACGCGTACAGTCCTTTGGGACGCGATGAGCAATACGGTCCGCCGGCCTACTTTAAGGATCTGTCGTTCGACAACGACCTGAACCCGCAAAGCGGCTCGAACGAGGCCACGGCCCTGGTGACCCGCTTTACGACCAAGGACCGCATCGCGGCCAGCGTCGCCCCCGAGTATCCGGTGATGGTCCGCGCGTTGACCCGGACGGAGTGGCTGCGAGTGCTCGCCCGGGGGTTCCACGTGGAATGCCAGATCGGCAACCGCTGCTGGGACCAAGGGCGACTGGAGAGCCTCTTTGAGGAGTACGGCAGTCTTCATGCGAGCCGCGAGGTCGATCGCAAGTGGCGCATGGATCTGTTGGACGCCTTCTCGTACATGCGCACGGTCGACCCGCGAGGTTTTCCCGCCAAAGAAGCGGTGGTCAGTGGGCTCTTGAGTCGCTATTCGCTCACCGAGGAAGGCTACGTGGCCACGGCCGCCGCGTTGTTCTGGGACAAGTGGCCATCGCTAACGAACCTGTTCATCCGGATCAACAATTTTCTCACCCGCATCGCATCCGGCCCGCACGGTCCGGCGATCCTCACCCACTGGGCCGGCGTGCGGTTCCTGCTTGACAGCCAGCGGGCCCGGTTCCACGAGCGGCGCACCAGCAAGTGCTTCCGCCGCGTCGATTGGCGGCAGTTTCAGCTCGACGAGCGCGACGGCTGCTACGTGCTGGACTATCGCCCCGATCGGACCGACGGCAACGAAGACCTGGAGACGATCCAGGCCGCGATGCTCGAACTCGTTTTGCCCGTGCTCCCGCACCGGCTCAACGACGACTGGCGCAAGGTGATCGAGCAGATGGACTTCTTGGACATCCCCGGCATGCGGGCCGGGCGCCAGGGCGTCGAGCAGGGAAAGCGGACCGCGGCCGAATCGATCGACGAGCAGATGGAGATCGTCAAGCGGGGCAAGGTGGCCTATCTCTTCGAGCGTTACACCGAAGAGCTGCAGATCCAGACGCTGTTCCTCTTGTCGCGTGGCGGCAATCTGGAAGTCACCTCCCAGATGAAATACCACATCGACAAGTGGGGCCGCGCCCGCTACGGCGACAAGACCTGGCCCCACAAAGTCCGCGACGAGATCCCGGCCCTGTTCATCGGCATGACGGGCATCGACGAAGAGTTCCGCAACCGCGAAGAATATGCCGAAAAAGGGCTTTACCAGCAGCGGCTCGGACAGTTGGTCGATGCGCTCGGTGGCGTGATGAACGATTTTGGCGGCCGGGGCAAGCCGTTTACCAACGTCTACCCCATCCGCTACCCCGGCACCTGGGACACCAACCAGGCCCAGCGCGAGCGGGAGGATCTTGAAAAGTGGAACCGCGCACGCAAGGCGTTCCTTGAATCGGAGATGGTCCGGACCTACCTGCGGTCGTCCGAGCAGCGATGGGACACCGCCATGCGGGACGACGACGGCGGCCTGTCGCTCATTAGTGCGGGAATCCGCGCCGTGACCACCGCCGACGACAAGCAGAGCCAGCTCCAGCGGGAAATCCTGGACATCGAGAATCGCCTGCTCCAGTTGTCCCGCACGTGGGTCGTTAACCCGGATGCCAATGTCGACCGCGAAAAGCGAATCCGCGTGGCCCAGCGGGTCGTCGCCTGGCTGATGGAGCGTGAAGACCTGATTTACTATCGGGTCCACGCCCTGCGCGAGTCGCTCAGCGTTCACGAGGGGGACGAGCTTCCGTTGGCCGACTGCATGGAGATCGTCAGCCGGCGCCACGGCGATCCGCTCCCCCGGCAACTCCGCGCGTTTGTTCACGACTGGGCCACGGTGTCGGTCCCCAAGCGTTGGGACCAGTTCGCGACCACGCATGAGGAAGGCGGTCCGTGGCTTGGCCCGGACGAGGTGAACGCCCTGGCCCGTTACCTGGCCGACTACCTGCTGAGTGACGGACTGTTCGACCAGTTGAGCAAGCGGCTTGAGCCGGTCGTCACCCTGAAGACCCGCGACGAGGCGGCCCGGCGTCGAGCCCGGCGCAAGTACGTGCGGATCATCATGAACGACTGGCTGATGAACCCGGGTGCGAGCATGGCGCCGATCGCGCCGCCCCAGCCGAGCGCCGACGACCAACCGCCCAACGGCGACAAAGACGACCATTTCGAGCGGTTCGGCCTGATGGCCGCGTTCGTCAAGCGTTGGGCCCGGCGTCTGCCCCAGGTCCTGGCCCTCGGCGCCGGCGAGCACGTCCAGATCCCGCCCGGCAATGTGGAGTTGATGACGATTCTGGAGCCGTACGAGAAGTAGCTGATCACCATGCACGTCCTGTTTGCCAACACCGGTGTCCAGATTGTCTGCATCCCAACGCGCGGCGGCAGTCGCTTCACGACGGCCCAGATCGGCTACGGCTGGCAACGCTGTCGCTGCGGCACGGGCGAGGAGAGCCCGCCGCCGACTGCGTATCC
>JBDKTH010001378.1:0-2639 GCA_039680305.1 Thermoguttaceae bacterium
ACCTCTTCACCTGGCTCCTCCCACGCCTCTCGCTGCCGCCGCGACCGCGTGCCGCCCGCCGAGCCGCCTAAGCTGGAAAAGCCTCGTGGCCCTTCCGCCGTCTGATTCTCTGCCCTCCCCCCGCACGTCTAAGCCCCTTTCCTTCATCCCCCCGAAAACTCCTCCCGCCAGCAATGGCAGAGTTGCCAGCCGTTGGCAAGGTTATGATCAAGGCCTTTTCGCCTAAATGCAACGCTTGAAATAGTTGTCACTTACGAATGTGCGCCGCGTCGCAAAATGTGCATCACAACACGTGAGGCTTTCCACAATTCTCTCGCTAAACCTGGGGGGAGATTCACGGAGTGCCAGCCGGCTGCGGAGGCGGTTTACGGGATCATACCCCCAGCTAGAACAAGAGAATCCGCCGTTGGCTATGATGACCCAACGTCGAAGGCTCGGCGGATTCTCTCGGTCATCTCCAATACCGTTTAATCGGTTGTGGGGCAGACGCGAGCGTCCGCCTCCCTCCAGTCGCAAGCGACCGGGCTAAACAAAGACTTGCGCCAACCGATTGAACGGCATTGCCCTTAGGCCCCGCGTCCCGCCGCTTTCCACTCGTGGACCGCTTCGACCAGGGCGATCGCGTTTTCGACCGGCGTCTGGGGGAGCACGCCGTGGCCGAGGTTAAAGATATGGCCAGGCCGGCCGCCGGTTTGAGCGAGGATCGCGTGGGCCCGGCGGCGAATCTCCTCGGGATTGGTCAACAGAACGACTGGATCGAGGTTACCTTGGATCGCCTTCTGGGGGCCGATCGCCTGCCAGGCGTCATCTAGGCGGACACGCCAATCGACGCCAATCACGTTGCCCCCGGCCTCGCTCAACAGGGGCAGCAGTGCCGGATTTCCCGTGGCGAAGTGAATCACCGGGGTCCCAGGCGTGATGCTCGCCAAGAGCGTGCGGCTGTGCGGCAGCACGTAACGGCGGTAGTCGTCCGATCCGAGGCAGCCCACCCAACTGTCAAACACCTGCACAGCCTGGGCGCCAGCAGCGATCTGGGCGTTCAAGTAGCGGGCAATTCCGCGGGCGAAACGATCCAAGAGGGCATCCCACGCCGCCGGGTCGCGGTACATCAGTTGCTTGGTGCGTCGGTAATTCTGGCTGGCCCCGCCTTCGATCGCATAGCTAGCCAGGGTGAACGGGGCCCCGGCAAAGCCCAGGAGCGGCAATTCGTCGGGCAGGCCGGCACGGGTGAGCCGGACGGTGTCGAAGACAAACTCCAACGGGGTCAGGTCTTCCAGTTCCCGCACTCGGTGAACATCCTCGGGTTCCCGGATGGGGTTGCCAATCACCGGCCCCTCGTCGGCGGAGAATCGCAGGTCCAGGCCCATCGGTTCCAGGATCGGCAGCAGATCGGCAAAGATGATCGCCGCATCAACCCCGAGCCGTTCGACGGCCATCAGCATCACTTCCGCACAGAGCGGCGGGTTTTTGCACAACTCCAAAAAGCTCATCCGCTGGCGGATCGCCCGATACTCGGCCAGATATCGCCCCGCCTGACGCATGAGCCAAATGGGTACACGCTCCGTCGGCTCGCGCCGAGCAGCTTTCATGAACGGGCTTTGGTACCAAGGTTGAGTTGGAGCGGGCATAGGCGCAGAATGTCGGGGCAAGGGGAACGCGACATGAAGACGTGCCGCGGGGGTTGGAGCCGTAATCAATTGTCGGGATTTGGAGCCAAATTGCAAATTGGAAATTGCAGACGGCAACTTGCAGCTTGGGAACCGGGAATTGGGAACGGCGAGGGGGCGCAAGAAAAAAGTCTGCCCGGGCGAACCCGGGCAGACCAGTCATCTCGCTAACTTAGAACCAGCGGGTGCTTAGTTCTGCACGATGCTGGCGGTAGCCTGGTAGATGCTACGGCTCCGCATCAGGGACGCCGAAGGATCAGCCTTCGGAGCGGCGGGCAGCGGAGCAGCCTCTTGCGGGGCAGCCACCGGAGCCGGAGCCGCAGCGGGAACCGGGGCCGGAGCACCCGGGACAACCGTCGCGCCACAGCCACAGCCACTCACTTCACCGCAAGCCACATTGCAGCTGCGGCAGGGCTTCAAGGCCGAGAAGAGGTTGTCGATGAAGGTCAGGACCGGACGGCAGCGGAAGCACTTGCCGCAGTCGTTGCAAGCCGGAGCACAAGCCTTGGGGGCTTCGCAGACGGGCTTGCAGACCGCGACTCTGCACGGCTTGCAGACCGGAGCGCAGGCCTTGGGGGCTTCGCAAGCCTGAACGCAAGCCTTGGGGGCTTCGCAAACCGGAGCGCAAGCGCCGCAGGGGGCGCAGGGCCGGGCGAACGCAGCCTTGAGGTCACACTTCAGGTCGTGCAAAGGCTCAACCACCACGTTCCGGACCAGGTTCCGCACAGGACGGCACTGGACGCAATCACCGCAGCCTCCGCAAACCGCAGCGCACGGGGCCGGCTCTGGAGCGCAGGTCTTGCACTCGGTGCACGGGCCACAGGGCTCACAGCGACGGCAAGCGAACAGATCCTTCAAGCCCGCAAACAGGTCGCAACGCGGGGCGCAGGGTCCGCAAACCGGCTCGGGAGCACAAGCCTTCACGGCCGCACAGGGGGCCGGGGCCACACAGGCGTTGCAGCCACCTGCATT
>JBDKTH010000790.1:0-3423 GCA_039680305.1 Thermoguttaceae bacterium
AACACCGTGTTGTCAAACCATGGCTTGTCCCGGGCCGCCGCAAGGAACTGCCCGATCGCATGGTCCGTATATTTGACCGCGCCCTTGCGGCCGGTCCCCGACGGAATGTCGATCTCCTGCGGATAAGTGTAAGGGCGATGGTTCGAGGTGGTCAGCGCCAGGTAAAAGAACGGGGTGCGACGGGCCGACGCCGCATCGGCCTCCTTGAGGACGCGACGGAAGAGATCGCCGTCGCATAAGCCCCAGATCGTGGAATAGGAGATCTCGCTGGCGGCAAAATCGTTCCGATCGACCACGCGGCAGTCGTTCCGGGAAAAGAAGTCGGCAAAATTGTCGAAGTAGGCGTAGCCGGGGCAGATGAACGCCGTGTCGTAGCCCCGCTGGCGGAAGATCCCGGGAATGGTGGCGACCTTGCCGAGTCCGGGGCGTCGAATGGCCGCGGCGCCGGGCGTCGGCGGAACCGACATCGTCACGGCCTCCATCCCGCGCACGGTGCGATTGCCCGTCGCATAGAGGTTCGTGAACAGGAGGCTCTGCTTGGCCAGCTCGTCCAGGTTCGGCGTAATGTTGTCTTGCGAGCCGAAGCATCCAAGAAAATCGGCACTGAGGCTCTCCACCAAGACCAGCACGACGTTGCACGGCCGCTCCGGTCCGGGATACGTCACTTCCCGCGTGACCTGGCAGGCGTCCTCGCTCACGTAGTGGCTGTTCTCACTCTTGAGCATCTCCCGCAGACCGCTAAACGCCTCTTCGCGATCCTTGACGGGATAGAACTCGTCGTAGTCCAGTTCGTTCTTCCAGTAGGCGTCCATCAGCGAGAAAAGGCCGTTCTTGGCCAGTTCGTTGGCGTAGGCGTTCTTGGAGAACTCCGCCAGGCCGTTCTTGACGCACAAGGAAGCGGCCAACGGAATCAGGAGGAACACGAACCCCACGCGCAACCGCTGCCCCAGGGTGCTCGGCGCTTCCTGGTGCATCAGCACAACCTTGCGCGTGAAAAAAACGATCGCCGCCGTCACGATCGCCACGCTCGCAAGCACGGTCTTGACCGGATAGGACTCTTGGATATTGCCGACGACTTCGTGGGTGTAGACCAGGTAGTCGACAGCGATGAAATTGAACCGATGGGCGAATTCATCCCAGAAGATCCACTCGGCCACCAGGTCGAACAGCAGCGCAAACACGCCCACGCTATACAGAGCGATCCCGAATCGGCGGTTAAAGGCGGTCCGGAAGAACCGGTCCGGCACGAGCACCACGATCGGCACCAGCGGCAGGAAGCAGTAGAAGCAGGCGACCAGATCGAACAGGGCGCCCCACAGGTACACCCCGACGACCTCGCCGAACGTGAAACCGGCCGTGCGGATCACCGACACCAGGAGCACCGTTCGCAGGCCAAGAAAGGCCACGAGCATCAACAGCCCCCAGTAGTAGAGCCCGCCAAACCGCGTCTTGAACCAACTCATCATGCACCGTCTCCGTACGGTTGATGCGTTCCTTCTCCCGCGTCTGGTCCTGTCCGATTGGGCAAGAACGACCGCCTGGCCTGCTGGATGGGCAATCAACCCCACCAGCCGCAGGAGGGGACCGCTAAACTTGGGCAGCTATCATAGCTGCAATCCCCGCAGTCACAAAGGACAATTTGTGGGGGTCTTTCCCAAAAGGGCGACGAGTTGGCCGTTTGTCACGCGGCGGGCCCTTACTTCTTCGCCAGCCGCCGGCCGCTGAGATTCTCGATCGTCACCTGGTAGCCCTGGGGCACGGCCAGCCGGTAGCAGAGTTCCTCACCCGCTTTCCACCAGCGGAGCTGGATCAGGCCGTCGGGCGTGGGGATCGCGCCCTCGCACCAGTCGAGCTTCGCGTCGCCGAAACGCAGCGTAACGGTCTTGCGCTGCGAATCGACGCGGCACACGCCGAGCACGTCGCGGTAGAGCGTATGCACCGCGTGCGAGGCGAAACCGTGGTTGCAGCTTGCCGTGGCGCCGACGTTCTCCCAGAGCGTGCCGGTCCGCTCGACCATGTAGAGCAGATAGGCGATCGACTCGTCAAGGATCTGCTGGCTGCGTCCGGCCCGCGACAACAGCTCCAGCCGAAGCACGTTGCCGATGAACGAGTTGGCCAGGTGGATCTCCGGATAGCCCTTGGTGTCCTTCCGGCTCGGGCCGAACTCGTCGCGCAGCTTGCGCCACAACTCGGCATGGTCCTTCGCGTTGGCCACGTCGAAGAAGAAGGCGAAGTACTGGCAGACCTCGCTGCGGTTGCGAGTCACCTGGAGCTTGCCGTCGCGACGCACAGCGTTGTCGACGAAGAACTGGCCGTCGAACGACTGCTTGCGCACCGTCGCGCGGATCCGCTCGGCCTTGGCCCCCAGGTCCGAAATGCCGTACAAACGTCCGGCCGCCGCCAGGGCCCCGGCGTAGAGCATGTTGCTCGGGTAGTTCACGTCCTGGACGAACTTGTTGGCCTCCGACCACTCCACGAAAACCCACGCCGGCAGCTTTTCCAGCAGGCCGTCCGAGTTCTCATACCTCTGGAAGAAGTCGAACAGCTTGAGGACCTTCGCGCGCAGCCCCTCGACGATCGTCCGGTCGCCGGTCCGGCCGGCGTACTCCTCCAACTGCACGACGAACCACAGCGCCCAGTTGGGGATATAGTTGCCGTCGTTGTGATCCGAGGGATAGCACATCGGCAGCATCCCGTCGGGCAGGTGCTCGAACCGCTCGGGCAAGAGGTAGTTTTCAAAGAAGTTCCGCTCGATCCGCGTGGCGCCGGTCAGATCGAATTCCACGCGCGACGTGAAGTAGCTGTCGCACAGCCAGCCGGCCCGTTCGCGCGACGGGCAGTCCATGAAGACGTCCAGCGAGTTCTCGCGGAACGTGGTCACGCCCGCGCCAAACAGGCGGTTGAGCCGCTCGTCGCTCGACGCGAAGCGGGCCCCGGTGATCGCCGGATGGGCATACTCGCGCAGGAAGAGGTTTTCCACTTGGCAGTCGCCTTCCAGGCAGACGAGTTTCAGGTAGCGGAGCGTGTACGGCTCGATCGCCTCAACCTGGTAGGTGCCCGGCTCAAGCTGATAGGTGATCACGTTGCAGCAGCCCATGCGTTTGAAGTCGACGTCGCCGTTGGTCAGCACCTCGTCGAACAGCAATCGCACGTCGGTCTTCTTGGTGCAAGTCACCTTCGCGCCGAGGAAGCCGGTCAGGTTCGTCCCCAGGTCGAGGATGCGGTAGGCATTGGCCTGGAGCGCAACCTTATCGCTCTCACTCCACGGGCGATCCAGCGAGGCGGTCTCGACGGAGCGCAACTGCTGCATCTCCAGCGACGGAACCAACGCCAGTTCCTTTTCCGGATAGCCCTTGAGCTTGGGCCCGACATTCGTCAGCGACCGGTCTTTCCAGGGCTTTTCCAGCTTGGGCAGCGTTTCCA
>JBDKTH010000244.1:0-2988 GCA_039680305.1 Thermoguttaceae bacterium
ATCGGTGATTCCCGTATTGCCGAGGTCTAAGTTTTGGAGACTGGTCAAGCCTGCGAGATGCCGCACTCCAGCGTCGGCGACCCGGGTATTGCACAGACTCAAATAGCGGAGGCAACTCAGTTTCGCGAGGTGCTTCACCCCGGCGTCGCTGATTGGCGTACTGCGGAGGCTCAACTCGCGGAGACGGCCCAGGCCTGCAAGGTGCACCAGATCAGCGTCGGTGACCTGCGTATCGTCGAGGTGCAACTCTTCCAGTTGGTCGAAGGCCTTGAGGTGTTCCAGGCCAACACCCGTGAATTGGGGAATTCGGACATCCAGCACTCGGAGTTGGGATAGGCCTTTGAGATACTCGAGCCCCGCACCGGTGACGTGGACTGTTCGCGTGTCGCGATGCCCCCTCGTGGTGATCGTCAAGACATCCTTCGCGACGATCCAGTCCAGCCCCATTGGTTCGAGCACACGGTCGAGGCCAGCGCCCAGGGATACATGTTGCACATCACACGTTACGGGAAATCCCTCATGGGCCTTCGCCTCTTTCAACACGTTTGCGGCGATTCGCACCTCAATCGTGTGGTAGTCCTGGATGAACTCGCAACAATCCTTCAAGGGAGCACCGATGAACTCCATGCGCGTGGGAGAGTTGATGGCATCGAGGACTCGTGCTGCAGATCCCCTCCTGGATCGCGGCCCCGTTACCGCGTTCGGCCTCAGCGGTGTCCTTGACTCCGCGTCTTCATCGGAAATGGCGCAACACTCGAGCGTCAAACTCGTCAGACGAGGCAGGTGTTGCAGGTGCATGAGCCCTCGGTCCGTTATCCTCGGGCCGCCAATTCGAAGCTCCTTGAGATTGCGCAAGCCCTTGAGGTGTGCCAGCCCCGCGTCGGTCACCTTGGGGCAGAGAAGGACCAGCATCTCCACCCCGTAAACACCTTGGAGGGCCTCCAGGTCGGCATCGGCAACCCGATCCCCTTCAAGCCAAACGATGTCAACCCGGTCGAAATAGTCGACTCCCAGTCGGTTCCGCAGCCAGCCAAGTCCCGGAACTTTCGCATCGGCCGGATGGTAGCGGACCGATCCCCCTCGCTCTCGGATCATCTCGACAGCCCGTTGCTGTCTCCTTGCGCGGTCCGTCCAAATCCCCAACCAGATCGCCGCGACGGTCATCGCCAGCAATAGCACGCGGAGGCTGTATTGCGGCCAACGGCGTTTGCGAGGAATCGGTTCCCCTTCGCGATGGGTGACGTCCGTGGTGTTGTTGCCCAGCGACGACATAAGCCCCTCCGTCGCACATCGCGATCAGTAGATGAACCACCATGGCCCGCCGGAACCATCCGGCAAGCCCCTGTCTTCTAGCCGGCGATTCTCTCACGCCTGAGGTTACTCGCACCACGGGCAGAGCCTCAGTGGTCTCCGCTCGCCGGTCGTCGGGCAGCGGCCAGACGCCGCAGCCAGTTGGAGACCTCATGTTCTTCCAGCACCTGCTGGACTTCTACGGTCGGCTTCAGGGGAAGAATGACGCGAGCCGTGTTCCAGCTTCGCGGATACGATGGCGGGCCGAGAAGGACGACTCGCTGCCCCTCAAAGGGCCGAATGTCGGCGGGCACGCCCTCGTTCCAGATCCAATGCGTCGAATCCATGCTTTCTGGCAGGCGGCCGTCCTCACCCAAGGCCGTCCAGTTGTAGAGGTTCCAAACGCCCATCGACGGCGTCTCGATCGACGGGGGCCCATCCCCGCGCATCGTCGCCGCGACCTTCGATGATGGCCGTTTTCCCGGGATGCCCCACGCAGGGCCCTTTCGCCGTAAAAACCCGCGTTCGGCGATCAGCGAGTCGGCCAGGAGCGTGTGGAGTTGAAAGTTGTCGGCCACGCCGTCGATGAGAACCAGGAACCCCTTGGCGGTGTCGGGGTGCAGCACCAAGAGAGTCTCTCGGACAAGCAGGCGTAACAGCATGCTCACATAGGTGATATCCAACTCGGTGACCAGTTCGAGAAGCCGCTTGTTCTGCTGTGCCTGTTGAAGAACCTCCCGGTCCCTGGCCAGCGCCGCAACGACGGGCGGATACCAGGTCCCCATCGAGGCGTTGGCCTGCGGCAGACGACGGTCCTGACGCCAGAACTCCTCGGCCAACTCGGGCCCCACATACCGCTCGTCAACCCAGTAACCGCCGGCCTCCTCCTGCGGCTCCTGCGCCGGCTCAGGCACCTCCTGATGGACGCGATCCTTGAACGCCTTCAGCAGTTCCGAGGTTTGCTCGAGTCCTTTTAGCAGATCCGCCGCGACGACACGGGGCGGCAACCCAAATTCGACGAATGCGCCCAGGGTAATCGCCGTCTTCCCAGCTACCTCCGGGTCGGCCACAGCGAGCGTGGGAATCAGATCGAAGGCGATGCGGCGTAGCTCCTCCACTTGAGCGCCCCGCGCGCCGTTAGCGAGGATTTTGAGGCATTGCACCACCCGAGCCAAGCCATCCGACCATGCATCGTGGTCGCGGATATCGGCCATGGCTCGAACTGCGGAGAGGTACTCTGCAACTGCTGCGTTTATTGATGACATGCTGCCCTATCCGCCGGCTTAATTCACCACAATGAACTGCTTCACGACGTAAGCCTTGTCGCACTTCGGCCAGTTGAGCGCCCCGATCGCCGAGGTCAACGGCTCGTCTTCGCCGTTGTCGAGCGTCGCCGAAACCATGATCGGCTCCCCCTTGTCCTGGCCGTACACGATCTTGATCCAGTGCGGTTCGTCGGATAGGTCCAGGCGGCTGATGGCATCGCGTATCTGAGGACGCATCGCGCTCAAGTCGACCGGGGCGTCAGGGTCGCCTCTCATGTACAAGTCGCCCATGGCCAGCTTGCGAGAACTGCCTCCGATCGGGACGGTCTCCACCGTTTGGTGCGGGTCGGACGCATTCATGAAGGACTTGTAGACGACATGGAACGTGGTCAGCGTGAAGTTGGCCAGGGCATCCTTGACCGCCTGGTCCTCG
>JBDKTH010000479.1:0-3626 GCA_039680305.1 Thermoguttaceae bacterium
ACCAGGCTGTGGAACAGCAGGTAACTGTAGAGCCTTGCCAGGTATAGCCCTGCGAGAACAACGGCACCGATCACCGCGGGCAGGTAGTAGCCGAAGCCCTTGCGGTCTGGAGACGGAAGGTCGGTCAGGCTGAGTCGTGCCATGCGATATGCGATCCCTCGCATCCGTGCCGGAAAGCCCCGCAATGAAGACAGAAAGAAAGAGGTGTCAGGTGAAACGCCTCTTGTACTCTACACAACCCTTGCAGCATGCGGTAGCTCTCGTAGCACCGATTCGCGACGATTTGTAGCCTGATCCCCAAAGGAGTTAAGGAATCTCCCGATCGGCCTTCGGCCTCACTGGTCGAGGCCGGCGAGGATCTTCTGGGCGGCCTTTTCAAACGGGAATGAGGCGTAACGGGCCAGTTGGCGCCGTTCGATGCGGATTCGCGCACGCGTGGCATCGTCGGTCGTGCTAGCAATTCCCTTGTCGAATCCCTCGATGCCCGCCAGCGTCTAGCTACGGCCTTGGCGATAGAGTTGCTGCGCCTCGGGTCCCATCGCGGCCACTGTGGCATCGAGCTTTTCCACGGTGACGGCCGGCGCCTGGAGATTGTCCTCGACCGCCGTCGCGGCGAACTCGCAGAGTTGGCCCACCCAGGGGAGCATCTCGGCGGTTTCGGGGGGGAGCGGATCGCCGGCCTTCTTGGGGCGAGGCAGCTTGGCGACGAGCCGTTCGAGGGCGTCGACCCCTTCCTTGTAGGTGCGTTTCTCGAATTCGATCCACGCACTGGCCTGCAAGGGGAGCGAGAGATCGGGATGGCTGAGGCTCAACTGCGCGAAATGCTTCTCGGCCTCGACGCGCTGTCTCGCCTTCATCAGCAGCAGGCCGAAAAGCAGTCTGGGATCGACCTCTTTGCCCGCCTGCTTGTCGGCGATGGCATACTGAAGCTTCACGTCGAGCAGGTCGATGCGATCTTGTCGGAGGAAGGCCGCCAGATTGCGAATCGATTGCTTAGCCTCGTCCGAAAGCCGGGGGGGCGCATCGCTGGGGACGATGAGCCGCGGGGTCTGCGTGCGGGCGAGTTCCGTGCTGGCCGCGGCCATCGACTGCTTCAAGGCGGCAAACAACTCGCTCGGCTCGATGCGGCTATCGCGGTTCGCATCGGCGTTGCCGGCGTAGCCCTGGGCAAGGCAGTAGGCAAACAGCCCGTGCTTCTGCGCGGGCCAGTCGTAGCCCCGTTCACCGGGTGAACTGCTGGCAACGGCGGTGACGGTGAGCAAGGGGCTCAGCCGGCCGGCCGCCTTGAGCGAGTCGAGCATTTCGGCCGTCGAGGGCTGAATCCGCAGATCGCTGCCGGTTCCGGCGTTGCACGTGTCCAGCAGCAAGAGCTTGTGCTTGGCCGGGCAGGCCTCAAGCTGTCCGACGAGCCATGCGAGGCTGATGCCGGAGGTGGCGATCTTCGACAGGTTGAAGTTCGTCGGCGCCAGGTAGATCTTGCCGTCCTCGTTCCGATAAGCGTGGCCGGCGACGTAGATGATCACCTCGTCGTCCGCCTTGAGACGCTTCAGGACCTCGGGGATCCCCTGTTCCAAACGGACCTGGCTGGGATCGTTCAAAAGGATGGCCTGCTCCGCGGGGATGCGGTAACGCTGGACAAGCGTTTCTTGGAAAAGCTTCGCGTCGGCCAACGGATAGGGGAGCCGGCTGACCGACTTGTCCTCATAGTTCTGAATTCCCACGACGATCGCCCAACGGCTCGGATCGGGGCCGCGCATGGCCGCGATCGTCAACAGTTCGGGGGTGCTCGCCCCGGGAGAGTCGTGGGTGATGTCGACCACGTCGCCCGAGCGGAGGTCGGCCAGCCTGGCCGGCTCGCCAGCCAGGGTGATCTTGCAGCGCTGACTGACGAGGAAACGGGTGGGGCGGTCGCTGGTGGGAAGGAGGATTTCCACGGCGTTGGCCGCATCGTGCACGGCCTGGATCACGCCGGCCTGTCCGAGAATCCGATAGGCGTCGACGCGGACGATCCGCGTATCATGCTTCAGGGTCACCTTGTCGCCCGGCTTGAGATCCTTGGGCTTCAAGAGCTGGCCCTGCAACTCGCTGCGCTGGTTGACCGTGACAATGCACTCCGGCGAGATCGGCAGCGTCAGGAGCTTGCCGTCGCCGTCGAGTGCCAGGGTGAGTTGTCCTAGCGCAAGGTCGAGATCGCGCAGCGCGCCTTCGACGGACACCACACGCCGCGCGCTGAGCGCGGTGGCAACCAGTCCCGTCTCTTCACGCAGGTCGCTGATGCTGACCCGATCGCCGGCCTTCAAGTCGGCCAGCTTGACCGGACGGCCGTTGAGCTCCGACGCGTCGTTGAAAACGATCTTCAGATCCTGGGGGACTTTGATGACCAGCGGGTCGCCTTGTCCGGTGGCCACGGTGATCTTCCCTTCGTCCGCCTTGACCTCCTGAAGCGTGCCTTCGTGGGTCTCAGGACGCGTGGCGACAAAGCGGCTGACCGGACGCCCCGAGGGATCCCGGATCATCTCGACGGTCACGCGGTCGCCGACCTGGAGATCGCGCAACAGGAGCTTCTTGTCGTTGATCAGCACTTCGTCGTGTGGACGGAGCTTGACTTCCTCGGGCTGGCCGTTGTCGAGTCGTTCGAGCACCAGGACCCGCTCCTCGAGGAGCAGTGTTCGAACCGTGCCTTGGATCGGCTCCGGCGGCTTGGGGGCGATCTGTTTCGGCGGGGGCGGCAACAGCATCGCGACGCACACCAGGAGCGAGCAAACCATGGCCCCGACGGCCCCGAGGCGCAGCCATCGCTTTTTCTTTGCCGCCTGGGCGTCTTTCGCGGCCGCCGCCGCGACCAACTCGTCCGGCAAGCCGGTGCTCACGGGGGCCGTGCGCAGATCTTGCAGCACCTCTTGGGCCGACTGGTAACGCTGCGTCGGATCCTTGATCACCATCCGCGCGACGACCCGGGCGAGATCCTGCGGCACCCCCTCCAGGACGCGGTTGATCTCCGGCAGGCCGCGGTCGGGGGCGGCGTGCCACATCAGCCAGGCGATCTGCCGGTCGCGGCCAAAGGTGCTCAGTCCCGGGAAGAGCGACTCGAACTGCCGTCCGCACATCAACTCATAGGCGGTGAAGCCGAGCGAATAGAGATCGCTGGCCGGACCCGGCGGGCCGAACTGGTAGGAGACCAGCTCCGGGGCCATGTACTTGGTGGTTCCCTTGAGCAGGCTGCCGGCTTCGTTGCTGGCCCGGCGCGCGAGGCCGAAATCGCCCAGCTTGACCCGGTTCTGCGCGTCGACGAGCATGTTGCTTGGCTTGATGTCGCCGTGGATCACGCCGTTGGAGTGCAAGAAGTGCAGGGCGTGCAGGCTGCAGACGAGCACGATCCGCAGGTAGTCCAGATCGATCGGGTCGCGCTCGGCAAACGGCTGGAGATTGCCCCGCATCAGCTCGAGGATCAGCCAACCGCGGGGTCGGACGATGTCGTAGATCGTCAACACGTTGGGGTGCTGCAGCGAGGCCAGCAATTGGGCCTCGCGCCAGTAGCGTTCCAGCTGCCGGGGATCGTTGAGAAACTGCTGATGGATCTGCTTGACGGCCACCTCGCGTCCCAACTCGCGATCGCGTGCCCGGTA
>JBDKTH010000096.1:0-4530 GCA_039680305.1 Thermoguttaceae bacterium
GTTGGACGCTCACTATCGTATTCGGCATTCTCTGGGCCAGTCTGGTCTACTTTGCCTTGGAGCTCTTGGGGCAACAACGCTGGTACGTCGCGCCAGTGTTCTTGCCCGTCGTGCCATGGGCGATCGCGGCTCGCGCGGGCTGGTTGGCCGATCCGCGGGGGACGCAGGCTGTCCGCCCTCGCTGGACGGTTGCAGATGCCGCCGGGCTGCTGCTGGTCATCGCCTTTGTCGGCTACTATCTCGTGCGTACGGCGGCGTGCGTGGAGTATGACGCTACCGGGCTGAGGCTCTACGGAGCATTCTTCTCCGACAAGATGACCAACATGTCGCCGTGTGCCGCCTTGATTCACGGCGTTCCGCCCCGGAATTTGCGGTTCGACGGCGCTGGGTTTCCCTATCACTACTTTCCCCATCTGTTCGTGGCTGCCGTCTGGCAGGCCACCGGGATCGACTACGTCGCTGGCTTCTGGTTCTACGCGGCGGCCCTGGGGATCGGCGTCACCGGGCTGGCGGTCCTGGCCTTTTGCCGTCAGATGCTTCCTTCCGGCTGGTTGGGGTGCTTGGGGCTGCTGCTGTTTGGCTTGATTCAGTTCACGACGGAGGCCAAGCCGCTGGATCTTTCAATCGCCCTGTTGCTCTTGGGCCTGGTGGCAATCGACCGTTTCCGCAGCTCGGGGCAGCGCCGCTGGGCCGCGTTGGCCGTGGGGCTGTGGGGAGTGATGCCGCTCTATGAGATCTTCCATGCCGCGACGCTCATGGCCGGGCTGTTGGTCTGGTCGGCCGTGGCGTTTCGCCAAGGGCGGCCGGAAGTCCGTCGCCGCTGCGCGATTACAGGGGCAACCTGCCTGGGGGCTGTCGTGATGCTCGAACTCCTCTGCTTGGGGCAGAAGGTCGTCTCCCCGACGGAGTTCGTCGTGAAGAACTCCTATCGCGAGTCGTACAAGGGTGAGTGGATCGACCTGCTGCGTGAGTCCAAAGACTCGCATCCGATCCTGGTCGAACTACTGTATTGGAAACGCGGAAAGCCCGACTTCTCCTCCCAGGACACCGAAACGGCAGTGACGCTGGCCAAACCGTCGCTCTGGCAGCGGTGCGTGGGAGTGATCGTCTACGACGCGGGATTCGTCGGCTACGCGTTTCTGCGGTTCGTCAACCTGGCCATCTTCGGCGGGATTGCCCTGGCCGCCGCCTACCGTGGGAAAACGCGGCCGTGGCGCACCAGCGACAGCCTCGTCGCCGCGATCGCCCTGGTCGGTTTCGGGATCCCGTGCGTGGTCAGTTGGGGACACATGGCGAACGGGCAATGGTGGGACACGCCGAACCTCTATCGACCGACCACCTGTGCCTACCTGCTCCTGCTCCTTCTGGGCACGGAGGTCATGGCCAAGACACGTATGGGGGACCGTGTCGGTTCTGCAACCGGCCCGGCTCGGAGTACCGTTATGTGTCTAGGGCTCAATTGGCCGTGGCGTCACCCGTGGCATTGGCTCCTTTTGGGGCTCATGGCCTGGCAGGCGTGGACGCTGGTGACGGGCGCCCTCGCGCCCAATACGTCGTTCCACCTGGTTGATCGCGACCGGCTCGAAGCCTTGGCGTTTCTCAGAACCAAGGTGCCCTATGGCGAGGTGGTGATCCATCCGTGGGTCGACGATCTGATCCGCAACGAGCCGGAGACAGTCGCCTGGGTCTACAAGCGACACTTCACGCTCGGCTCCAACCTGGCCGGACAGCAGATGTACTATGAGGGGCGCGAGGACCACTTGTTCATTGGCGGATTCATCTCTGGCGAGGAGGTCTACCGGCGAAGCCGCCTGCGGCGCAAGTTCTATCACTCGCCCGACAACGCCACGGTGGAGGAGGTCCTCGGTCCCGGCAAAGTCGCCTGGGTCGTGGCCGATGCCGACTCCCCTGCCCCGCCGCAAGTCACCGCTGGATGGGAGGTGGCCTTTCGCAATGCGACCGTGCGGATCTACCGCCGGCCGGTCCCGAATCAACCGCCCTTGGGCAACAGGGCGAGGACCGACGGGCTGGGGCGGGCGATCACTTCGGCCGCGATCAGTTTGCCGAGCCCCTCGACCCTGGCCTTGCCCGCTTCGATCGCCGCCGTGACGGCCGACAGGTCTCCTTTGATGATCACGGCAATGTCCCCGCCGCCGAGTTTCTCCTTGCCAACCACCTCGACGTTGGCCGCTTTGCAGGCGGTGTCGATCGCGTCGAAGACAGCCGTGAATCCTTGCGTCTCGATCAGGCCCAAGGCAAACGAGTTCTCTTGCTTCATCGTAGGTTCCTCAGCGGCCGCGGGCGTGGCCGATTCGTAGTTCGGATAGAAGACGGAGTCTTGCTGAATGAGCGGGTTGAACTGGCGGGGCGTGACGATCGCCGCCATGGCGGCTGGCTCCACACGGGGAATCACCTGAGCGACCGGCTGGCCGTGCATCTGCTCCGCCACCCGACGCCCCGCCTCAATGGCCGTGGCCACCGCGGCGGCGGTGCCGGTGATCTTTGTGCACACCCCCATCAGATCGTTCAACTCGCACTGAAGGAGCCTGATGTCGGCTGATTTGTCCATGGCATCGAGCGCCCCGAGCGTCGGCGCGATCCCGACCGTTTCCAATAGTCCCAACGCTTCGTTCACAGGCCGCTCCGCGGATACACAGGCTTGCGATCCTATCGGCCAAGGCGGCCGGCAGGCTAAATCTTCCCAAAGTGGGGATTGTACCACGCGATCAGGCGTGGTGGAGAGGGGCCTCCATGCTTTGCGGCCACCCATCGTCGCTGAATCCAGCCGTGTTGACAACCCCTACCAATGGGATCGCTGGACCGCTCGGGCAGTCCTCGGCGGCCAGCAGGGATTGGCCTTCCAGGCAGGTGAGCGCCGGCCAACGGTGAGCTGCCGCCCCGACGAGTTCGGGCTCCAGGAGGAGTTCTTCCAACGGCCGTTTCGGCACATGGTGCACGCCGGTCGCATCGCGCCAATAGGCGATGTCGTTGGGGCTGGTGGCGTCTTCGAGCACGATCGTCTCTTTCGGATGGCCCAAGGCCACAGCCAGGAGCAGACGCAAGTGTGAGGGGATCTCCAGCGTCTCGGCCAGCCCTTCACGATCGATCCAGGCGATCATGCAGCCGCCCAGCCCGTACGCCGTGGCCCCGAGCAGGATCGTGTAGGCGGCGATGGCCGCATCGTTATCCGGACGTTCGGCGATCCGCGTGTCGCCGAGGATCGCAATGTAGCCGGCCGGCCGCTCGCCTTCCTCGGGCCCATGCCAGTCTGGCAGCCATTTGGCCCAGCCGAGATGTGGGAAGATCGCAGCGTTCTGCTCCGGCGAACAGGAGAGGTAGTACTTCAACGGTTGCCGGTTGGCGCCTGACGGGCAAAGCCGGGTCAGCGCAACCAGGTCGATCAGTGTCTCCTCGTTCAACGGTCGGTCTTCATAAAAGCGTCGGTAGCTACGGGTTCGTGTCAGTAAATCGGTGAGGTTCATCAAGTGTCCCGTCTGCAGTCCAAAGAGCATTGCCCTATGTCGCGGCCGCAGGATGCCGCGTCGGGCCGTTCACATTCATTGATTCCGTTTGATCCCCGCCAAGCTGGCCGACAACTCGTCGGCGACTTCCAGGACGTTGACGTTCGCCCGGTACTGTGTCGACGCGAGAATCAGGTCGACCAGGCTTTCGCCGATGTCGGCGATGGGCGCTTCGACGGCTCCGGTGTCGACCGTTGCGCCCGCCCCTTGACTGGGGGCCGTCTCCCGAGCCAGGCCGGACGCGAGCGGATCGGCCAGATTATTACTTGCCCGGTTGACCATCTGCTCGGCGTTGGCCAAGCCGGTCAATCCGGTATGGAGGACAGAACTGATGGACATGGTTGACGAGCCTCCCCGGGGTGAAGAAGAGTCGATTCCGGGATGCCGTTCCCTTCTCAGGGCTGTTCCTGCCGCAAGCCGAAGATAGGTCGGCTTGGGTTGTCTAAGGTGAAGTATAGTACATCCTTAGGGTGGTGGACGTGATTGACAACCGCCGCCTTCCCTCTTAGGCTAACGCTTTTGCTCGATCGTTACTTGGGCTCTGGGAAGAGGTTGGGACACTACCATGGCTGAGATGCGTGCGGCGATTGTCACTGGTGGGTCGCGGGGGATTGGGCGGGCAATCTCACTGGAACTGGCGAGATTGGGCTTCGCGGTGACGGTCAACTATGCCACCCGGCCGGATGCGGCCCAGGACGTGGTTGCCGAGATCAAGGCCGCCGGAGGGCGTTCCTTAGCCGTCAGGGGGGATGTCGGCTCGGCTGCCGATCGGCAAGGCTTGGTTCGGCAGACCCTTGAGGAGTTCGGGCGGTTGGATGTCCTGGTTAACAACGCCGGCATCACCTCCCAAGGACGCAAAGACATCCTGGAGGCAACCGAAGAAAGCTGGGACGTGGTGTTCAACACCAACCTCAAGGGGCCCTTCTTCCTGACCCAAATGGCCGCCAATGAGATGGTCCGGCAGATCGAGGCTCAGGCGATCCCCAATGGGAAGATTGTGAACATCTCG
>JBDKTH010000865.1:0-4202 GCA_039680305.1 Thermoguttaceae bacterium
CCGGCCACATCGCTCACCTTGAGACTCTTCTTGCCGCCGGCGGCCGCCTGGTCGGTGATCGTCACCAGGCCTGGCTTGTGCGCGTCGGAGATCGTCGCATCGGGAAGCGTGAGCTTTCCCCGGGGCATCTCGAAATCGTCACGCACGACCATCGGCGGCGCGGGCGGCGGTTCGGGAGCGACTTCCAACGCCGGATAGGCCAGCCCACGGGCCAGCGCGACCCAGGCGGCATCGCCATACACGCCCGCCTGGTTGTAGTCGAACGGCTTGAAGCCGATCGACGCGGCCGGCGAGCCGGGCTTGAGACGGAAGTCCGCATGTTCCGGATCGACGAACTTCGGGTCGGCCACGAGCGAGCCGGCGTCCTTGCCCGTGGCTTGCCACTCGGCCAACGTCATTCCGGAAAAGTCGACCGGCTCGCCCGAGGCGTTCCAATAGAGATTGTGATCGAGCTTGACGTTCTTGTCCTTCCAGTTCGAAGCCAGCAGCTTGCCCTGGTTGAAGTAGACGATGTTGTTGGAGAAGGTGAAGGAAAGGTGCTCTTCCACACGCGATCGCTGGAGCTGGCCTTCCTTGCTGAAAGCGAAGATGTTGTTGCGAATGACGTTTTCTTTGCCGTAGTGCTGATGGTAGCCGCCGGTCTTCGTGTTGTAGACCAGGTTGTTCTCCATCACGATCTCGGAGCTGCCTTCGTCGTTGTACAGCCCCCAGCCGCCATAGCTATAGGCGTAGACGTCGTGGACCAGGTTGTTGCTGACGGTCGTGCCGGGCGAGGGGCCGAGGGTGTAGACGCCGCCCATGTCGCTCAACACGCCCCAGCCGATGTGGTGGATGTGGTTGAAATCGATCTTGTTGTGATGGGCCTGGCTCGGGGCATAGCCCCAGCGCCAGCCGACGGAGACGCCCGTGTAGCGGAAATCGCCGATGTCGTTGTGGGTCACCGTATTGTGCGGGCTGTGCCCGATCCAGACGCCGATGGCCCCGGGGAAGATCAGGCCGCCGGTGTGGATAATGTTGTTGTCGACGGTGATGTGGCTGGTCAGGTCGTCGGGCTTGGGTTTGTCGTTGGCCCAGCCTTCGCCGATCCGCACGCCGCCGGCCCCCAGATCAAACAGCCGGCACCGCACGACGCGGCAGTCGCGGCAGCCGTGCTCGAACCAGACGGCATAGGTGCCCACGTGGGCGATCTCGCAGCCTTCGATGGCGATTCGCCGGGCGCCGTTGGCCATCACCACGGCCGGGATCCTGACCGAGGCCTGGCCGTCGCTGTGCCCTGCCGGCGGAAGGATGTACTGGCCATGGTGAAAAGCCAGGCCCTTGAAGGCGAGGTGCTCGACGAACTGGCCCTTCGCCGAGTCGCCGGCCAGACGCAGGAACTCTTCCGCCACGGGGGCGACAACTTCCGCCTTGGTCATGTCCTCGCCGGGAAGCGGCTTGTAGTAGAGCGTGCCGCTGCGGTCGAGGTACCACTCGCCGGGCTCATCCAAAGCGGCCTTGAAGTTCTCCACGTGATAACGCTGGCGAGGATCCCAGCGGAGGAAAGGCCACGTGGCGTTTCCGGTGAGGAAGACGGTGTCGGTCTTGCTGTCGATGCTCGCCACGTGATGCAGGGAGACTTCCCAGGAGTGATAGGCCACGACAGCCACGTCGGCCAGTTGCTCGCGGGGAATCGCCGCCAAGGTGGCAATATCTTGCTGACTGCCCACGAATGCCCGATTGGCCAGCTCGGCCTCCTTGCCGGTGGCCGGGTCGATGCCAAAGGGGACCTTGCGCTGCATGTACCAATAAAACTTGTTGGGCGACCGGGCGCGCGTGGCGCGGCGGCCGTTCACAAAGAGTTGCTCGAACCACCACTGGCCCGCCTGGACCTCGGGAATCTTCGCCGTCCAGAGGCCATCGGCGCCGGGCTGAAAGCCGACGATCGGCCGGCCTCCGCTGAAGACCGGCTTGGCTCCTGCGGCCGCCTCGTAGGTGATCGGGCACGCCTCGGTGCCGCTGTCGGCCGGCTCGAAGGCAACCGACTTCGTGAAGCGGTACGTGCCTCCGGCGATCAGCACGCGCACCGGCTCAGTCAGTGCCCCTTGGGCCTTGAGCTTGCGCACGGCATCCCGCGCTCCGGCCAACGAGGCCAGCGGGCCGTCGGTGCGTCCGGCGTTCGGCCGCTGGAGCCGGCCGCTCCAGGTGTCATTGCCATCCGGGGCCACATGGAACGTGGCGGCCCAGCAAGCCGAGGGCAGGACCACCGCGAGGGACAGGGCCAGAAAACCGACGATTGCCCGTGGGTATGGTGAACGAAGCATGCTTCTCTCCTGGTGCGAATCGGTCAATTCGGTACACGTGCTTGAATACCGCGTGCTGCCAGTATAAGGCGGCCTCCCGCTGGTCGCAACCATTTCCGTCATGGACGAGGGGCCACTGAAGGGCCAATGAAAACGGGTGTCCCGTGCGGACAAGACGCACAAGACACCCGTTAGCGATTCTTCGTTTCCCGTCGCAGCGTCCGGACGACTCAGATCTCCGAGTTGACCGAGGTCTCGCCGACGGTCATGGGGCGCAACGCCCCCTTCTGGCCGTCGCCGGGGATCCGGGCCTCGGTGGGCGGGAACCGCTTGATCAGCGGCACGAACTCCCGTTCCGGCGAGCCGAGATAGAGCTGCCGCGGACGGTGGATCCGGAAGTTGGGCGCCTCGTGCATCTCCAGCCAATGGGCGATCCAGCCCGGCAACCGGCCCAGGGCGAACAGCACCGTGAACATGTTCTTCGGGATGCCGATCAGGCGGTAGATGATGCCCGAGTAGAAGTCGACATTCGGATAGAGCCTCCGCTCCTTGAAGTACGGATCCGTGCGGGCCACCTCTTCCAGCTCCTGGGCCAAATCGAACAACGGGTCCTGGACCTTGAGCTTGGACAACAGCTTGTGGGCCACGTCCTTGATGATCGTCCCACGCGGATCGTAGTTCTTGTAGATCCGGTGGCCGAAGCCCATCAGGCGGAACTGGTCATTCGGGTTCTTCGCCTTGTCGATATACTTGCCCAGGTCACGGTTGTCGTTGAGCATCATCTCCAACATGGCGATGCAGGCTTCGTTGGCCCCGCCATGCAAAGCGCCCCAGAGGGCGCAGATCCCGGCCGAGATGCTCGAGAAGAGGCTCACGTTGCTGGAGCCGACCATGCGCACCGCCGACGTGCTGCAGTTCTGGCCGTGATCGGCGTGAAGAATCAACAGCAGGTTCAACGCGTCGACGAAGTCGGGATCCATCTGATACCGTTCGCTGGGAACGGCGAACATCATGTGCAGGAAGTTCTGCGTGTAGGTCAGATGGTTCTGCGGGTAGATAAACGGCTGCCCAATCGACTGCTTGTAGCTGAAGGCGGCGATCGTCGGCATCTTGGCCAGCATGCGGTAGATGGCCAACTGCCGCTGCTGCGGATCGCGCGGATCGAGCGAGTCCTTGCAGTAGATCGCCATCGCCCCGACCACCGAGCTGAGGATGGCCATGGGATGAGCGTCGGGCGGGAAACCGGCGAAGATCGTCTTCATCCCCTCGTGGAGCAGGGTGTGGCGGCGGATGTTCATCCGGAATTCTTCCAGTTGATCCGGCGTAGGCAGCTCGCCGTAGATCAACAGGTAGGCCACCTCCTTGAAATCGCACCGCTCGGCCAATTCTTCGATCCGATAGCCGCGATAGCGGAGGATCCCTTTATCACCGTCGATGTAGGTGATCCGGCTGATCGCTTCGGCCGTGTTGCCGAAGGCCGGATCGAGGGTGATGTGACCGGTCTCCGCGAAGAGCCGCGAGATGTCGATAACCCGGTTCCCTTCGGTACCAGTCCGCACCGGATACTCGTACGTCTTCTCGCCCAGCGTCAGTTTGGCCTTCTCATCATTCATGACTGTTCTCGACATCTCTCTGAGGGGACCGAAATTCCTCGTCCTCCGAGGGCCTTCCCCAGTCCCGGACCATACACAGTCTACTCAAGACCTCTTTGGTAGACAATTGGCACAGAAGTTGATATATCTCAACTCGTTGTCTAGATATAGTTTACGCACGTCGGCCCTGCTTTATTGCGATTGCACAAAGGGCAAAAAAAGGGCGATCCAGAGATGAAAGGGCGTCCTTTTTGACAAAGAATTCTTTCAGGAGATCGGCCAAGGGCAAGCCCACGGCCGGGGACCATTTTGAAACAGCGCCGGAGAGGCC
>JBDKTH010000920.1:0-5121 GCA_039680305.1 Thermoguttaceae bacterium
CGGCCCGACCGTCGCGGATATCTGGAGCGGTATCCCGACCTGGCGCAGGCCCTTGCGGAATGTCTCGATGGGCTGGAATTGGTCTACCAAACCAAGTCACAGCCGGACGTCGACGATCTCCTCTCCTCCCCTGCCGCGCCGGGACAGATTCATTCGATCAATCCGGTGGGCGATTTCCAAATCGTGCGTGAGATCGGCCGCGGCGGGATGGGAATCGTCTACGAAGCGATTCAACTGTCGCTCGGTCGGCATGTGGCCCTCAAGGTCCTCCCCTTTGCAGCGACGTTCGACGCCAAGCACCTCCAGCGTTTCCATCACGAGGCCCAGGCCGCCGCCCAACTGCACCACACCAATATCGTGCCCGTCTATGCCGTCGGCTGCGAGCGGGGGATCCATTTCTACGCGATGCAGCTCATCGATGGCCAATCGCTCGACGCAGTGATCCACGAACTGCGCAGGCAGCCGGGCGAACTCCAGCCAAGCCCGACGAGCGTGGACGCGACGGGACCTTGGGTCGGCCGTCCGAAAAGCACTCCCGCGCGTCTCGACCAGGCGACCGAATCCCTGGCCGGGGAAGAGACGATCGGCCGGCTTTCGTCGCAGCTCTCCACCCAGCGCACCACCCAGGACCGCGAGTTTTACCGGTTCGTCGCCCGCGCAATGGCCCAGGCCGCCGGGGCACTCGAATACGCCCATCAGCAAGGGATCATCCACCGCGACGTCAAACCCGCCAACCTCCTGGTCGACAGCCAGGGGAATGTCTGGATCACCGACTTCGGCCTGGCCCATTTTCACGCGGCCCCCGGGCTGACCCAGACGGGCGACATCCTCGGCACGGTTCGCTACATGAGCCCCGAGCAGGCCTTGGGCCAGCACGTCGTCCTGGACCACCGCACCGACCTCTACTCGCTGGGAGCCACCTTCTACGAACTGCTGACCTTGCAGCCGGTGTTCTCCGGTGCCACGCGGGAGACGCTGCTCAACCAGGTGCTCAACCATGAGCCGCGGTCGCCGCGTTCGATCGACCGCCGGATCCCCGTGGAGTTGGAGACGATCCTGCTGAAGACGCTGAGCAAGACGCCTTCCGACCGCTACTCTTCGGCTCAGGCCCTGGCCGACGATCTCCATCGCTTCTTGCGCGATGAGCCAATCCACGCACGGCGGCCCTCGGCGGCCGAGTACGTGCGTAAGTGGGCTCGGCGTCACCCGTCGCTGGTCGCCGCAGGCGTGGTGGCGATGTTCGTGATCCTGCTGATTTCGCTCGTCGCCAACTGGCGGGTGACTCAGGCCAACAACCGGGCGAATGCGGCCCTCAAGCAGGAACGGCTCCGCGCCGAGGAGGCCGAACGGCGGTTCGCCCAGGCCCGCCAGGCGGTCGACCTGCTGATCGACGTCTGCCAAAGGGACCTGGACAAGCCGCCGCTCCAGGGCCTGCGCACGCGGCTTCTGGAAACGGCAATGACCTACTACCAGGACTTTATCACCGATCGCCACGACCACCCGGACGGCCAGGCCGAGTTGATCGCCGTGCGCGAGCGGCTCAAGAAGATGCTCGACGATCTCTCGGTCCTTGAAGGCGCCGGGCAACTCGTCTTGTTGGACCACGAGTCGATCCGGGCGGAACTCGCTCTGACCGATTCCCAGTACAAGCAGATCCAGGCGATTGCAAAGGAGTCGACACAACGGAGGCTTGAATCGTTCCGCGACTACAAT
Organism: Thermoguttaceae bacterium; assembly: GCA_039680305.1. Classification (GTDB taxonomy): domain Bacteria; phylum Planctomycetota; class Planctomycetia; order Pirellulales; family Thermoguttaceae; genus JBDKTH01. Next base: position 1,714 of record JBDKTH010000920.1, read on the forward strand.
CAGCTGTCGGCGGCCGACCGCCATGAACGTTTCCTTCAGTGGGCTCGCACCAACGAACAGGCGATGCGAGCGGTCCTCACGCCGACCCAGCTTCACCGTCTCGAGCAGATCACCCTTCAACTCCAGGGGCCCATGGCGTTCATTCAACCCGAGATCGTCTCCCGTTTGCATCTGACCGATGCACAGTTTCAGGGTATTCGACAGGTTGAGTTCGAGACCTTCGGGTCGATGCACGAACAAATGGGTCCCCCGCCGGATCGGCGGCCACCTCCGGATCACTTCCGGGAAAACCTCTTGAAGACGTCCGTGCAACAGATCCTGGCCACGCTCACCCCGGAACAGGTTCGTCAGTGGTCGGAGCTGACAGGCAAACCCCTGCAGCACATCCCCGACGTTCCCCCGTTTATGCCCATGCAGCGATTCTTCCCTGAGGATCATCCTCGCGGCAGGAGGCCCTGAAGCGGCCCCGTTGCCCCGGCCCGAATTTGCCATCTCCCACAAATGAGATATGCTTGTGGAGCAAGGGCTTTTCGAGCGAGTGATCCACTAATCCATGGCTGCCGCCTCCCCGCGCTTCGGGGTAGGCCGACTCTACCGGGTAGAACCCCGGAAGAGGCGGTTTCCCTCTCGAATTCCCTTGGGCTGAGCAGGGCTCCTGCATGAAGCTGGTGCAGGAGCCAATCTCTCTAGGAACCTGTCAACAGGTTCTCAAGCTCATCCCTTCTCATCGCCTTCTCTTCTCATCGTCTTCTCTCTCGCTTCACTCATCGACGAGGAATCTCCCATGTCCAATCTGTCCGCCTTGCTGTCCCTCGGAACCAGCGCGAAGCGTCGCAGCCTGACGAAGAAATCTCACCGCCCTGCCCTGCGAACCTCCAACTTGAGGCTCGAACCGCTCGAAACCCGAATGATGCTCAGCATCGACGGCGCCGAGGCCGTGCTCACGGTCCAGCCGCCGCCGGTGCTCGATACGGCCGCCGTAGCGGCCCCGTTGACCGCGGCCAATAACCTCACCGTCGTCCAGCAAGCCCAAGCCGCGGCTGTCAGCGGTACGTCCATCTCGCAGTCGATCCAGCTCAATACGGCGGCGGTCGACGCCAGCATCAACGTTCCCACGGTGCAGGCGTCGCTGGCCGCCGGGGTTAGCGCGGGCGTGTCAACCGCGAAGACCGCGACGAGCGGGACGTCGGCCGCGGCCTGCGATGCGGTGTTGGCGTCGCTCAGCAGCACGTCCAGCGCGGTCCGATCGGCGGTGAGCAGCAGTCTCACCGACCGGGTGCTCGATTTCGGCCGTTCGATCTTCAACCGGCTCTGCCAATCGCTGGCCAATGCCCTCGCCGATCGGGTCGCGAGCGTCATGAAGTACGCGGCCGATCAACTGGTCAATGCCATTGGCACTCTGGGAACGAAGCTGGAAAGCGCGATCACCAGCCTGGGCGACAAGATCGGGCCGGCGGTCAACAACCTGGCTGGCAAGCTGGAAAACGCCATCGTCTCGCTGGGCGGCAAGATCGAAACGGCCCTCGGGTCGGTCGCCACCAAACTCGTGGATGCGATCGGCAGCCTGGCCAACCGCATGGAGAGCCTCGTGACGACGCTCGCCCAGAAGCTCGGGCCCGCGCTGAGCGCCTGCGCCGACCGCCTCGTCTCGGCCATGTCGACGTGCGTCACGAAGCTGAACGCCTCGCTGGCGCACGTAGCCGAACAGGTCGGTCCCGCCCTGGCTGGCGTGGCCGATCGGCTCGGCACGGCCATGACCTCTTGTGCCGACAAACTCAGCACGACGCTGGTCTCGATTGCCAACCGGCTCTACCCAGCTTCATCGGCCAGTTCTTCGGTCCAGGCCAGTTCGACGACCTCGATCGCCGGTTGGTGGGCGGCCCTCTGGCAGCCCACCCGGCGTCAAGGCTAGTCGGCACACGTCGGTTCGCCCGGGCAGCTTGATCGCCCGGGCGAGCCTGAGGGGTCCGTCGGGGGCGGCCAAGAAAGAACAGTTGCGTTTGACCTACGGGGAAAAGAGAATCCGTCGGCGGTCGGAGGAGGCCAACTCTTGGGGATGGTGGGCGGATTCTCTTTTCCCCTCTCAAACCGAGAGGTTGCTTTTCCTGCGGCGCAGTGGTCCTCCACGAAGCATGGAGGAACTGCCGGATACGTCCTTCGGAGGCGTTGCGATTTGGCCGGAGCAGTTCCTCCTTTGGTAGGTCAAACGCAACTGTTCTTTCTTGGCCGCCCCGTCAGAAGGCATCGCCCGGGACGGGGAAGCCGTCTCGGGAAAGCATGAGGCGGTCCCAGACCGACGGATTCGAGGTACTGCTGGGGCGGACCTGGATGAAGTCGCTGATCCAGTGCACGCTCCCGTCGGCCATCCCGACGAAAACCCCGCCAACGTGCATGCTGCGGGCGGTCTGCTGGAAGTTGGGGTAGCCGCCAGCGCAGGGCATTCCCAGTTGGACCAACGCCGACTGACCACCGACGGCGGCTTGGATATCCGGGCAGGCCACCACATCGTCCGCCTGGGGATACGGGCAGTTGGGTCCGTAGTCATCGCCGCTATAGCCGCCATGCGCCCACAGAGCCGACGGTCCGCCGCTCATGGCCCAAGTGCCCCGCGAGTCGAAGGGGACCACTCCGGCCCGAATCTCGGCGATCAAGACCGTGTTCGTCGTCCCGTCGAACATCCCATCGATGCCGATAGACACATTAGCCCCCATCACGCCGCGGCGGAACTTGCTCTTCCAGCCGGCGCTTTCCAGGAAGGCGCCGTTGGCTTCGTTGGTATGATTGTTCCACGTCATGAAGCTCAGCGTCGCATTGGCCGCATAGTTGCCCCGGGCCCAGTTGTCGCCCATCTGGTTGGTGCCCGAGTTGGCCGATCCCATGAACGGCGAGCGATTGTAGCTGTCGCTCGGGCAGAGCATGACGGCCAGTTGCATGGCCCGCGCCGACGCGTTGGCGCTGTTCGGAATCGGCTGGCTCCGGTCAAACTTGTCGTACAGGGGCTGCTGTTCGAGGAACGGCAGGATCGTGATCACCCAATTCTCGCGGAGGTTGGGATTGTTCAGATCCTGGATGTGGGCCTTGTCGGCGTCAGTCGCTGTCGGCGACCAATAGGAGCTGGGAGGGAAGAAGTTCCATTGGCTGTGATAGTTCTGCAACGCCAGGCCAATTTGCTTGAGGTTGTTCTGGCACTGGGATCGGCGAGCCGCCTCGCGCGCGGCCTGCACGGCGGGCAGAAGCAGCGCCATCAGGATCCCGATGATCGTGATCACCACCAACAGTTCAACCAGTGTAAACGCTGATCTCGTGCGGTTTGCCATGGTTCTCCCCCTCTTGATCTGGCGGATGGTCTACCCCTTATTTTGGTATACTGCGTTCCACAGTGCAAGCGATTTGTTGCCCAGTGGCGAT
>JBDKTH010000888.1:0-4034 GCA_039680305.1 Thermoguttaceae bacterium
TCCGCTCCACCGGGACAAGCCCGGCGGCGGCGGGCAGAGTACGCGGGAAGTTGGTAGTGCACCAATCCTGCGTTCCACTGGGACAAGCCCAGTGGGGACGGCGCAGCCACCGACATTGTCAACCTGAATATCAATGGAAAGGCCCCTACTCTATCCATGACCAAGCCCAATCCCGTATCGTTTGGCGGCCTTATTGCCATTCTCGTTCTGCTGGCCATCGCCGTATCTGACGCGGCCGAGCCTACACGGCCCGTCCAGCCGATGCCGATGCTGGGCTGGGCGAGGATCCGGCCCAGCGGCGAGTTGGAAATTGGCTCCGCAAAAACCAGCCTTGTGCCGGGAACCTACACCGCACCCGTCCCGACGACGAGCGCCCCGCTGACTCCCGGGCCGGAGATCGGAATCGCCCCCTTTCCCATGAACCAGGTCGAGGAGGTGCGAGTCCGGGTCGCTCCCCAAGATTTTTGGGTTTACCAAAACGGAAGCCTGCTCGGCCGAGAAGCCGCCGCCAACGCGCTTCGCGAAGAGATGCCTGTGGTGTTCGCGGAATTGGCCAGGAATCAGAACGTGGATGCCTTTTATCTTCAATTCTTCAAGCCCGGCACGACCGTCGTGGGGATCGCCCGAGATCGCGCCGAACGCCCTGCTCTGCCGTCGTCAGGGTCCGCGATGCGGCCGCCCCCCACGACGGACATCTACTTTCCCGCCCCTGGCCCGGGCGCGACCACGGCCCCGCTCGTGCCTCTCAAGCCCAGGACCACGCCGGCTCCTTCGTACCAACCAAACCGCCCGGCGCTTCCGTCGTCCAAGCCCGTGGTCACGGTGGAACGGATCGACGAGACCAGATCCAGCATGGACTTTTTCACACGGCTGGAGGTGTTGCTGAAGGTCGCCGGCGCCGGGCTCGACAAGACGGCCGGGTTCCGCTGCCGGCTCGACAAGGCCGTGGATGACACCGGTGCGGTGATTGCCCAACAGAACGGCCCAACGGATGGGCCCGAGGGTTTCAGCACGTATGGCTGCACCTTGCGATTGAAACTGCCCGCCCGAAAAGCGACGGCGATCCAAGAACTCTCCGGCGTCGTCGAAATGCTCCTTCCCGACCGCGATCCCCAGGCCACGGTGACCGTGACCGGATTTGCCACGAAACCACGCGTGGAGGTCTCCGACCCGGCGCTCGATGCGGCCGGCGTGAAGCTCGTCATCCTCTCGAAGGCCGGCTTCGACCGCATGAAGGCCGCCGAGAAGGAGCCGAGTAACGGGTCGGGAGCCGGCCAGTTTCTCGGGCAGGCGTTCACAAAGATGTTTGCCGGCCTCGGCGCCATGGGCGACCTCAACGAGAATAGCGTCATTGTTCTCAGCGATGACCCGAATGGCCGAGTCGTGACGATCGACTTCCTCCAGCCATCCGGCCACCCCATTCCAACCGGCTTCAGTACTCGCAGCGGCAACCAATACACCTACAATCTCCCTCAGAAGCTGCCCGAGACCGCCACGATGCGGATCGTGCTGGCAACGCCCCAGGCCACCGTCGCCGTTCCCTTCACCCTCAAGGACATTCCGCTGCCGTAACGCTGGCGTCCCGCCAGTGCTTCTGGGAACCGGGCTTGCACGTCGCCCCTCCCCAAAGGGTTTTGACGACCGCGCTCGCCGATCAAGTAGGGCGGTGCCGAGCTTGCGAGGCCCGCCACTCGACTGCCACGGAACCATGGAATTTGACGAACAGAAGATTGCGGAACACTAATCTTCGCTAATCGACACTAATTGTTTCCTATTAGTGGTGATTAGTGAAGATCAGTGTTCCGTCGCTTCCTGGGGAGCGCTACCAATCTTGTTTGTCAAATCCCAACACAGTCGTCTCCGAGGTTCGTGCAATGTCATTTATCGGTCCTCCGGTTGAAAATGCCCGGGTTCGTCCCCGCCGGGCTTGCCCCGGTGGAACCGCGGATTGGGTGGACTACCCCGAGAAACAACAGGAAGCCGCCCGCCCCCACTGGGCTTGCCCCAGTGGAGCGCCGGGATTGACTTGGGGGCCGCGAAAGTGCTTCAATCCTCCGCTCCACCGGGACAAGCCCGGCGGCGGCGGGCAGAGTACGCGGGAAGTTGGTAGTGCACCAATCCTGCGTTCCACTGGGACAAGCCCAGTGGGGACGGCGCAGCCAGACGAGGCTCCACCTTCGCTCGACCAGATGCAGATGGGGTTGGGTGGGTGAACACGATCAGAAGTAGAACGGTGCGTTCCCCTACCTGAAAGCTCCAACCCAACAACAGCCCCGAACAACAGGAGGCGGCCCACCGACCTGCAGGACCGAGGCTTTCGTGGCCCTGCCCTGTCTGCAACGGAACACTCAAGCTCGCGGCAAGCCCCACGCCCGGCTCATGGCCTGAGCGGTTCAACTCTGATAGAATAGATTCATCCGGCGAAGCGTACTTGGCGGCACGTTGGGGGACGCTGTCAGCCGGATGTGGAACAAATTGACTATGGAGGGCAATGGCCATGGTCTTTCCAAAAAGAGTTCTCACGCTGTTGCTCGTCACATCGTTCCTGGCTCTCGCCGCGTCCTGCGTGGAGTCGCGGCGTCCGCTTTCCAATGAAGAAACCTCGCAAGTCGACCAGCGCCTGATCGGGACGTGGCTCCCCGAGGGTGACGCGACGGCAGGCTATCGAGTGACGAGAAGCGTCCAGACGCCCAATGCCCTGGACCTCATCGTGACGGACGCCAACGGGAAAGGCAACACACTCCTCTTCACGACCACGATCCAGTCGAAGGCCTACCTCAGCGTCAAGGACTTGTACGACGAGGGACAGAAGGAGGGGCCCCTCGCCTACACGATCTACCAGTACCAGTTCTTGGACAACGACACGGTTCAGCTTCGCGGCATGGAGACCGACGTGATCGCCCGGGCCATCGCTGACAAGCGATTGGGCGGAGAGATCCGTGTGAGCCAGCGCAAGTCGAAACGGCTCTTCGGGCTCATTGAAAGCCGGAAGCTCGTCGAAGAGCGAACGCCGATCATCACGGACACGCCCGAGGGGATCGCTCGCTACCTCCGCGCCCATGCCGACGAATGCTACCCGGCACAAACCGATTCGATGCTCACGTTCAAGCGGCAGAAGTGAGAGGAGGCCGACCGACCAGCCATGCCTGATCTGAGAACGATGCGTCCTGAGAAGATCGCCAAGCTGTTCTTGCTTGTTTGGTCGATCGGAACGTTGACGGTCGATGGAATCATTGGCTGGGGCATCTTCTGGCAGATGCAGGCGGAGCGTTGGCCGACGGCCCGCGGCGTGATCACCGAGAGCAAGGTCGTCACCAGCCAAGGCGACGGCAGTTCTACCAGCTATACGGCGAACCTGCGGTACACGTACACCCTTGCTGGCGTTGGGTATACCGGCAACCGCCTCGATTTCTGGGGGGATGACGGCAGCGACTACACGGCACGCCAGATCGTCGAGTCGCATCCGATCGGCCGCGAGGTTGTCGTGTACTACCATCCTGATCGTCCGGCCAACTCGGTGCTGCATCCGGGCGAATTCGACTTGGACATTTAGCGCCGGGTGACTGCCGGCACACGATCCGTTGATCGCCAGGAGGCTGACGCGGAACGTGCCAAGGCGGCACTCATCGCGCTCGTTCGGGGGAATCCCGGCCTCTTTGAGGGGCATCCCGATCCCGACAAGCTTCAGGGCCTCCCGCTCGAAAAATCTGAATCCGGTACGTAGTGCCTCGCGTCGATCGTCATTCCTGGGTGGCATGCCGTCATGGAGCGCAGCGACAGGTCGGCATGTTTCTGGACCGAACGACATGCCGGGTGCGTCGGGTGCCACTGGCCGCTTGGGCCAGCGAGTAGGCTGGAAGCGGCGGCGATAAACCGGGCTTCAGAGAAGACGAGGGGACGACGTCGGGAACGGGGCGGGCCCTGGTGTTCGGGTTGGTGGTGTTGGGACGTCGGAATGTAAAAGCCAGCGGCACGTCGCCCCCCCAAGCCCCTCATCGATCGCCCCGAATTGGCCCTGTCCCTTATCGTCCCCG